>JAAZLB010000140.1 GCA_012799535.1 Bacillota bacterium
GTGGAGCTTGGTGCAACTCCCGTGGAGCATTTTTCTCGGCATCCTTGGTGGCGTTGCCCTAGGCCTATTATTGGTAGGGCTCTTTCAGAAACTGACCTTGAGAGACTGGGAAAAGCTACTTCTAACCCTCGTTGCGAGCCTTTTATTTTGGGAATTAAGCGAGTTTTTCTCCTTCGCAGGACTTCTAGGGATAATGGTGATGGGATTAGTGCTCAGGGAAAAGCCCACTGCCTCAGCACAAAAATTAGAGGTTCAACTATCTGGAATTTGGCTTGTGGCTCAGATTGCCCTCTTCTCTTTAGTAGGTGCTGAAGTAAATGTGGGGCTTCTATGGCAAGCTGGTCTTCTGGGCTTAATCGTGATTGTTATTGGTCTTCTAGGTAGGAGTGTAGGTGTCTGGGTGGTACTCTCGTCGAGCAATCTAAACGCTAAGGAACGGATTTTTTGTATCATTTCTTATCTACCTAAGGCTACAGTGCAGGCGGCCATTGGCGGCATTCCCTTAAGTCTGGGTCTAGCTTCTGGAGAGTTGATCTTAGCTATTTCCGCCCTCGCAATTCTACTTACAGCGCCTTTAGGGGCTACAGGAATTAGGAAAAGCGCCCCCCTATTGCTGGAAAAGTAGCCCATGGTATAATCAAGGACGATAGATTATACTTACTAAATTAAAGGATGGAATTAATGACTCGTGATTTGACAACAGGACCAGAAACTAAATCAATTATTGCTTTCGCCATTCCCTTAATCATTGGCAACCTCTTTCAGCAATTATATAATGTGGCGGATACGATTATTGTAGGTCATTTTATCGGGCCTCACGCTTTAGCAGCTGTTGGTAGTTCTTTTACCCTCATGGTTTTTCTCACATCCATTATCTTGGGCCTATGCATGGGAAGTGGAGTGGCGTATTCTACATTCTTTGGAGCTAAGGATGAAGATAATCTGAAAAAGAGCATTTTTACCTCCTTGTGGTTTATTGGTTTGGTTACTGTGGTAATTAACGTCTCAGCATTGCTCTTACTTGATCCCATTTTACGTTTCATCCGTATTCCCCCGGAAATATTTTCGGATACCAAAATTTATTTGAGAATTGTTTTTTATGGCATTGTCTTTACAGCGATCTATAACTATTTTGCTACTCTGTTGCGAAGCCTTGGTAACTCAGTGATTCCATTAGTCTTTTTGGTGGCAGCCACGATCGTTAATATTGTCTTGGATTTAGCTTTCATCATTCCTCTGCAAATGGGTATTGCTGGTGCAGGCTGGGCCACCTTAATTGCCCAAGCCTTCTCCGCTTTAGGATTGGCAGTTTATTGTATTGTGAAAGTGCCCCAATTACGCTTAGAATCTGCGCATCGCAAATTCGATCGAGCATTGCTGAAGACAATTGCCAGCTATTCGGTTCTGACTAGCGTACAACAATCTTTGATGAATTTTGGAATCTTACTTGTGCAAGGCTTGGTGAATAGTTTTGGGGTCAATGTTATGGCCGCCTTTGCTGCAGGGGTAAAAATAGATAGCTTTGCTTATTTGCCCGCCCAGGATTTTGGTAACGCCTTTGCCACTTTCATTGCCCAAAACAAAGGGGCGGGGAAAAATGGGAGAATTGAGCGGGGCATTCGTTCGAGTCTAAAGCTAATTACCTTGTTTTGTGTAGTGATTTCCTTCATCGTAGTGATTTTTGCTCGGCCCCTGTTAACCATCTTTATCCCTGCACAAGAGACGGAGATTTTGCGTATAGGGGTTCAATATCTGCGAATTGAAGGCGCCTTCTATTGCCTAATTGGTTACCTTTTCCTGTTTTATGGTTTGTATCGTGGTTTTGGCTCAGCACAAACATCTGTTATTTTGACCATTATCAGTTTAGGAACAAGGGTGGTGCTAGCTCATCTTTTGGCAGCTATTCCAGCTGTAGGTGTGTGGGGCATCTGGATTTCCATTCCCATTGGTTGGTTTTTAGCTGATTTAGTTGCTTTTCGAAAACTAAGAGATTTACGTCTGCAGATCAGGTTATGATCTGAAGAATAGAGAATACTATAAGTGAATTAATTCACGATTAACTTTGCGAAAAAAGTTACAAAGTTATTGGTTTGCTACGAACAAGGTTCATTTTTCGATGGGAATTTAAAAATAGAGTGAGGAAATTTGCAAAAAAAGCAGGGAAAATCAACCCATCTCCGAATAATATATAAGAGAGCAGGTACGAGAAAGGAGGTCAGGTGGCGATGGCATCAACACGGGAGGAAAATCGCCGTTTCGCCGGTCCTGGGGCAGCTTTAGGTGCTGCAGCTGGTATTCTATTCGGGCTTCTTTTAGGAAAAAGTACCGCGCTAGGTATTTTTATAGGAGCAGCTCTCGGTCTAGTATTTGGAGCTAGCGCCGACGCAGTTCAGTCTCGCGATTAATTTATGCTTGATTCTATCCCCTTGTCGGTTAAAACCGCCAGGGGGATATTGTATTTACTCCCACGTACCAATTTGACAAAATTAGGGCAGAATGTTAAACTATGAACGAAAATTTCGCACTGAAAATAAAGGGGCTAACCCATCTAGACCAACACTATGGAGGTAGGTACAAATGATTGATCTCAACAAGCTGGCTAAGCCAAAAATTGTTCCAAATTTAGATCCCCAGTTTACACCGGCCGTTCTTTGGAACCGGGCTTTTGCCAAGGCGGTGGCCAACTCGGGCCAAGCAACGCCTTTTGCGATAGCTTTAGAGCGGGATGGGGAACAAATTTCCGTTTATGAAACAGCCCTGTTTCCGGCAGGTGCAAGTGCCGAATGGGACGAAGCTAATTACTTTTATGTAGAACGTTTAGTAAAGTGCCTTCTATGGGCTAAAGGTGGTTGGAAAATCACCGTTGGGGGCAATTCTGTCGTTGGTCAGGCCTTGAAAAAGGCTTATGCGCCTGGTGGCAGTAGGGAGTTCGATGCAGACTTCATGGGTGGCGTCTATGAAAAGGACTTTACCGTAGAAATTGTCGACTATGCTGAGATGCCTAAAGCTTTTGAAACCACTGAAGCAGTTGGTGGTCACTTAGACGGTTGCCGCATTGGTTTTGACGCGGGTGGTAGTGACCGTAAGGTCGCCGCTGTTAAAGATGGAGAAGTTTTATTCAGTGATGAAACAGTCTGGCATCCTAAGATTACCGAAGATCCTGATTACCACTTTGCCGGGATCTTAGATTCTATCCAAAGAGCGGCGGAACATCTTCCTCGTGTAGATGCTATTGGGGTAAGTTCTGCTGGGATTTATATTAATAATCGCACGGCAGTTGCTTCCCTGTTCTTGAAAGTACCCAAGGATCAATTTGAA
>JAAZLB010000001.1 GCA_012799535.1 Bacillota bacterium
ACACTATCTTTTGAGACCTTTAGTTTTACTTGCTCAGCTAAACGCCAGCGTACCTGGGTTTTACTCGCTTCGCCATAGCGTTTTCTCCACACTAAACTGAAATCTCCTAAAAAACCTTCGATTTCTAGATGTGATTGAAGTTTTCCATGCCAGCCAGCACCAAGCCACACTCGACTCAAAAAGGAACGATAGATATCGTATTGAACCCAAGGTTCTATTTTATCTAAAGAAAGGTCGAGCCCTAATCTCCAGCGATAGCCTGGAGAAAGCACCACTTGAGATGCTAAGGGATAAGCGAGAGAAATAGAATAATTCTCCCGATCTGGCTTTTGTGCAAAGTCGATCATTGGTAGATTCTCAGTGTAAAGCTCGTGGAGCCAAAACTCTTCAAAGGGTTCCATCTCAGCAAAAGCAGGGCCCGCATACAAAAGGGGTACCAACAGATCTGTATTCTTCAGTCCCGCATGGTTACCTTTTTGAGCCCGTATCGCATAGGGAATCTTGGGCGTATTGAGTACCGTAACTATATCTCCCACATATGGGTTGTTCAGATAGCCAAACAAATTTGGTGGCACCGCGGGATACAGGTGATCCTTGGTTAATCTCAACCAATCCTCTTTGGATAAAAACTCTCCAGAGTACCCTAAAGCATCGTATCCAAAGTAGTCCTGTTCCCAATATTGATATTTGTACTTAGGGCCTTGCCGCGCAATTTCGAAATAGCCGCCAGAAAAATAACCGCGGATGCGTTCTTGTCCAAGACTGACTAAAGTAAGATCCAATTCTGTGGTAGTAACAAGTTCCTGGGCAAGCGAGTACCTCTGAGAAGGATCTTTCAAATAGACATTGGGGTAAGCAAAATGGAGCAACTGATCACCTAGCACTGCAGGAATTAGCTTATGATGTGGCACAACTTGAATATTTTCCGTTGTCATTCCATGATCTGAATATAAAACTATATTGGCTCCATCCAACTTTCCAGACCGATGTAACATTCCTAAGTAATAATCAAAGGTTTTCAAACTGGTTAAATGAGCCTTGTTCCCTGATAAATGCCCCATTACATCAGTGTTAAACCAAAAAAACTCCACCACATCATGTGTTTCCCATAGACGCTCAAGATTTAGAAGAGATAATCCAGCTAAATGATGGAAACCTGGAATACCTAGCAAAAATTGATGACGATTATGGCGAGTGAACCCAGAAAACATATCTAAAAAGATCGGAATATCACCTATTTTACGTCCTGTATCCCGATCTAAATATCCCCAACCAACACTGTGATGGGTAGAATTGTCCAAGCCAGCTTTAAGTCGGGGATAAATAATTTCCGTTCCTCCCGGATAAAGAGTAAGTCCATAGCGAACCTGCTGTCCGTCAGCAAAAACTCCCGCGATATTTGGGAGACTACCAGCCTCTAATTCACGAAAGAAGTCGACAGAGGAAATTGCATCCAAATGGATGATCAAGAACTTGTTTTCCCTAGCCATTGCCATGGAAGTTAATAGCAAGGGTAACAAAATAATAACTAAATGCTTCCATATACTTTGCAAAAAACCCTCACCTTTAGCACGATTTAGGATAGTTCTTTCATTCAACCTTAGACCCTCCTTTGGCGTATTTCGTATTTGAATTTCTCAGAATAAAGCTTATACTAGCGATCGAAACTTCAATTTAACGAATCAGTAATCGTTATCAGGAATATTGACAATCATTCTCAAAGGTGTTATTATATAGATGAAATCTCCGAAGACCTTATAGGGAGTGGGGGACCCAATCTTTTGGGGTGAATCTTGTTTTACAAGTAGGGCGACTTGGGCGTCCGAACCCGTCAGCTAACCTCACAGGAGTACACCAAGCGCATCTTACAACTTTGCAAGCTATTGCAGGTTGTAAGTAATAGCGCTTTTTGTTTTCTCAAATCTTAGTTCGTGGAGAGGAGATTTAGCAATGAAAAAGAATTTAGTGGCTCAGAAGAATTTGTCCGTTGTTAAA
>JAAZLB010000141.1 GCA_012799535.1 Bacillota bacterium
GCTAGAGCTGTGGCCACAACTCCATGAAAAAAGAGAGGGTCCTCTTCTAACCCCCGCCCCATAGTCGTTAAGGGCAGTCCAGATTGGCCAAGGATGGCAAAGTCCTCATCCGTAGCTTCCCATCTAATTCGATGTTTAAGTTGAGTGAGTTCTCCCATGGTCTGGGAAAAATTTTGAAGTCTTTGGGGGAGCGGTAACCAGACGGGGCTAGAAACTATGCTCTTTAAAACAGTTTTAGTGTGATGACTTAGCCCGAAGTGTCTACTTCTTTGATCAGCTTCACTTAAACGAGGGATAGCCACTGGTATCCCCCCTAATTGTAGCACAGCATTAAGAAACACGCCCTGTTCAAGGGCTGTTGTTCCCCAGGTTGTATTAGTGCCTACCACCCCAGGACCCATTAACACCACTGCCAGATCCGCTTGAGCAACGTGTTTGGCGGCCAGCAGGGCACTATAGATATTCACCGCCTCTAAATCACCACCGAAAGCGTGTCCAAAGGTGATGGTTGTAGTTAACAACTTGCGCCTTTTTAGCTCAGTAACAACTTTGCTAAAAGCTATAGGCAACGCCGCCCCATCACTCATGAGGTAAACGAGGCGTAAAGGCCTTAGTTTACTGTGCAAAACCCAGGCTAGGGGTGCAAGCATACTGTGGAGGCTGCCCACCCCTACCACTAATCCTTTAAGATCCTGCGCTTGACCCATGGTAGTGTGGTAGGGACTTAGCTCTTCTTCTACACTAAGGACCCGCCCTTGTAAAGGAGTGTAGCGAAGCTTCATAATGTGTCCCCCCTGATTACCAAGGGTATGTTCTCTCCCCAAAGTTGCAAAAACGTAGTGCCAACCACCAGTGCCTAATTTTAACTCTTGGGCGGTGGTGTTTAAGAAAACTTGGTCATGAAGTTGACAAGGGCCGGTTAACTCAGGATAGTTCAGAGCTTTAACTATCTCTTGGCCAACCAGCACCTCTAGTTCTTGTCGTTGGGGAAAGTTTCGGACTTTAGTCACCACTCCCCTTTGAGTGGAACATTCCAAAGTAGTAACCTCCTCTTAGGATCTACTATTGGTATGCCCGACCTCGCTCTAAAGCTTGCATGTTTAGGGGAATGAGATGATGATGTCTTTCAGATAACACCTGTTTGAGTGACTCTTGCACGCTGGAGATTTCAATTAATCTAGTGGCTTCAATAAAAGAACCTAAAAGTACCATATTGGCTACCCGGGTGTTTCCTAATTCATCTGCTATTTCGTTGGCAGGCACTGCCACAACCCTTACATCGTTCCTTTGTGGTTTTTGGGAAATAAGGGTAGAGTTATAAATAATTAGGCCTCCAGGAGCTACAGTTGGTTCAAAACGTTCCAGTGAAGGGGCATTCATGACAATAGCCACTGTCGGTTTGCTCACAAGAGGTGAACCAATTTCTTCTTCACTTACTACCACGGAGCAATTGCAGGTTCCCCCCCGCTGTTCAGGACCGTAAGAAGGGAACCAAGAGACAGCCTTATCTTCAATCATGCCCGCATAGGTAATCAGTTGACCAAGAACTAAGACACCTTGACCTCCAAAGCCGGCAATAATAATATCAGCCATTAGTCACCCTCCTGTGCGGTAATATCTTTGTAAACCCCAAGGGGATAATAGGGAATCATGTTTTCTGCCAGCCAATTCATACTTTCGATTGGGGTCATGCCCCAGTTTACTGAACAGGTTGAGAGCACTTCCACCATAGCAAAACCTTTCTTTTGCTGTTGCATCTCAAACGCCTTTTTAATGGCTCGCCCCGCTTGGATAATGTGTCGCGTATCATGACTGGATACTCTGGCTAGATAAGAGGGGCCCTCTAGGGTTGCTAATAATTCACACATCTTAATGGGATAACCAGTTTCACTCACTGAGCGCCCCCGGGGAGAAGTGGCGGTTTTTTGTCCAATCAAGGTGGTAGGAGCCATCTGCCCACTAGTCATACCATAGATAGCGTTATTCACAAAAACAACTGTTATATTCTCACCGCGTGCAGCAGCATGAACGATTTCTGCCATCCCAATGGAGGCCAGATCCCCATCGCCTTGATAAGTAAAGACCATTTTTTCAGGTAAGACACGTTTAATACCTGTTGCTACTGCAGGGGCACGACCATGGGCAGCTTGTTGCATGTCACAGTTAAAATAATCATAGGCAAATACGGAGCAACCGACACTAGCCACCCCAATGGTTTGTTCACGAATACCTAGGCTATCAATGGCTTCTGCAACCAAGCGGTGAATCACACCATGGGTACACCCAGGACAATAATGCATTGTTGCATTGGTTAGCGCTTCTGGCTTTTGGAACACAGTTTTCACTAATTACCCCTCCCTTCCAAGAACAGCTTTTACTTTAGCCAACACTTCCTCTGGAGTAGGAACCATGCCGCCTAAACGATTGATGAAATGAATGGGACTGCGCCCTTCAATTGCTAAGCGCACATCCTCTAGCATTTGACCAGCACTCATCTCTACTACTAGAAATTCCCGTTGAGGACCAGCCAATGCCCCCAATTGGACTTCTGGGAATGGGAAAAGGGAAATTGGCCTGAATAGCCCTACTCTTAACCCTTCTTTTCTAGCCAATTCCATGGCAGACCTAGCTACCCGGGCGGAGGTGCCATAGGCCACTAAAATCAAATCTGCATCCTCTGTGCCAACTTCTTGCCAACGAATTTCTTCCCCTTTAATTTTCTCGTATTTAGCTAGTAATTCGTAATTCCGCTTTTCTAAGGATTCTGGCACAATATCTAATGTGTTAATAATATTAGGTTCACGTCCCACCGCTCCTGTGGTTGCCCAAGGTTTTTCCATTTTCGAGACTCCTTGTTGATCAGCAAATTCCACAGGCTCCATCATCTGACCTAAAATGCCATCACTAAGAATCATGACAGGATTGCGCCATTTATCAGCTAAATCAAAGGCTAAAGTGGTCAAATCTGCCATCTCCTGCACATTACCTGGTGCCAAGACGATAAGCCGATAATCTCCATGCCCACCACCTTTGACTGCCTGGAAGTAGTCACCTTGACCTGGATGTATACCACCTAAACCAGGTCCACAGCGAACCACATTCACAATTACACAGGGTAACTCACCGGCCGCGATATAAGAGATTCCTTCCTGCTTTAAACTAATACCTGGGCTAGAAGAGGAGGTCATGACCCTAGTACCTGTACCTGCTGCTCCATAGACCATGTTAATGGCGGAAACTTCACTCTCTGCCTGTAAATAGACACCACCGCGTAGGGGTAGATGATAAGACATATAAGCGGGAATTTCATTTTGCGGGGTAATGGGATAACCAAAAAATGCTTTACACCCAGCCCGAATCGCCGCCTCCGCGAGGGCCTCATTCCCCTTCATTAAGGTCTTTGCCATTAGATCACTTCCCTTCGGGACTCTGTCGTTTTATAGTCAACACCAAATCGGGGCAAATCACCGCACAAAGAGTGCAACCAGTACAATTTTCTGGTTGGTACGCCTCTACGGGGTGATAACCCTTCGAGTTAATATGTTTAGAAATTCTCAACACACTGTGGCGACAGGCGGTAATGCATAAACTGCATTCCTTACAGCGCTCTTGATCTATAATAACTTGACCTTTCATTGGTTCACCTCCCCTCGCCCACATACTCACGGGCTGTCTCTTGCCCAGTTAATACCCGTAAAGCACCAAAGGCTAGGGCTTCTAATTCATTTTCACCTGGTAAAACAATGAGGGGGGCAATAAACTCCACGTGTTGTTTGATCTCGTTAACTAAGTCTGGGGAGTGGGCCAACCCACCAGTTAAGACGATTCCATCAACGATCCCTTTTAAAACGGAACTAATCCGCCCAATTTCTTTTGCAATTTGATAGGCCATGGCTTGAAAATAAAACTCAGCCCGTTCATCTCCGTCCCTGATTCTTTGGACAATGACCCGGAGATCATTGGTTCCTAAATGGGAAACGAGACCTGATTTGCCCACATATTTTCGAATTAAATCCGGTTTGGTGTATCCATGGTTAAAAAAGTAGTTAACCATCGCACCAGTGGGGACGGTGCCAGTTCGTTCTGGAGAAAAAGGACCTTCACCAGTAAGGGCGTTATTCACATCAATAACTTGACCCTGGCGGTGGGCACCAACTGAAATACCCCCACCTAAATGGGCTACGATTAAGTTCAATTCATTATAGGGACGTTCTAATAAATCGGCAGCCTTTTGGGCACTAGCCTTATGGTTTAAGGCATGAAAGATACTGCGCCTTTCAATACTAGGACAACCACTAAAACGGGCAATAGGAATCAGCTCATCTACCACCACTGGATCTACGATGAAAGCGGGGATATCTAGTGCTCTACTTAAATCAAAGGCTATGAGCCCAGCCAGGTTAGCAGCATGCTTACCATAGGCACCTTGCTCCAATTGCCTAACCATAAGCTCATTAACATAGTAGGTGCCCCCCACCATGGGGGCTAAAAGACCGCCTCGGGCAACAATGGCCGTTAGGGAGCTCAATTCAAGGCCTTGCTCTTTTAACCAAGCAACAATTAATCTTTCCCTAAATTCCCTTTGATCCACGACTTCTCCAAACTCGCTTAGTTCTTCGCTAGTGTGATGGAGGCTGGTGGCTTGCACCAACTGGTCGTTTTGATACACTGCCAACTTCGTACTAGTGGAACCAGGATTGATTACTAAAATAAGCTGCTCCATCTAATTACCCCTTAGCTGCCACAGCAATGGCATTCAATTTGCTTTCGGCACTATCTGCCCGGGAGGTTAAGACAATGGGACAAGCGGCGCCGTAAATTATACCAGCAGTTTTGAGATTACCAACATAGTTAAAGGCCTTATATAAGACATTACCTGTTGTTATCTCTGGGACAAGAAAGATGTCAACTTCGCCCACTACAGGGCTATCGATCCCTTTTTGCAAAGCTGCATCTTTAGAATAAGCGTTATCAAAGGCTAAAGGTCCATCAACCACTGCCGGCTTAGTAAATTGTCCCCGCTTAGCCATGAGGCTTAAGGCAGCAGCTTCAACTGTATCAGGCATTTGGGGGTTGACAGTCTCTATAGAGGCGAGAGCGGCTATCTTGGGATTAGTTAAGCCAAGGGACCAGGCGAACTGAATAGCGTTATCGAGAATTTGAAATTTTTGCGTTAGATCGGGCTTAATATTCATTCCCGCATCGGTTAAGAGGGCTAGGCGTGGTCCCGGCAATTCCACAACGGCAATATGACTAAGGAGCCCTTGAGCCCTAATTCCCTGCTCTTTATTTAAAACTGCTCTTAGGATCACACTGGTATTTAGATGCCCCTTCATTAGAAGGGTGCAACGACCTTCCCTAATTTGGCGCACTGCTAAGGTGGCACCCTCTTCTGGAGTCGAAGCATCTAATAAGGTGAAGTTAGTTAAATCGATTTGCCCCTTTGAAGCTAGCTCTCTGATCCTTTCTGGAGGACCGGTCACAACTACTTCGTGCAAGAAACCTTCATTGAGGGCTTCCTGACATGCTTGCAAAACCCCCTCATCAACACCCCAGGCTACTGCCATACTTTGAGTATTACCCTTCTTTAACTCTTTTCTCAAGTTAGCAAACCCCATACGCGTCACTCTCCTCTCCATTTAGTTTTAAGATTCGCTCTTGAGCTTGTATTCTTTGTGCACCATTGCTTAGAGCTGGTAAACCTTGATTACCAGGATAAACAGATATATTTCCTAAGAACTTAATATTAGTAGTCAAAGTAGTGAGGAAGAATTGATGTTTTGTGAGTTCACCGCCTAAGATAACACCTAGTGCCTCCCCTTTCAAAACCGCGGCATAGGCGCCAATTTCTTTACTAACTTGGTGAACTAGGGCTTGTAAAACCACTTTAGCCTCCTCTCCATCAACTTCAAAAATCTGTTCAAATCGTTCAAGGCCTAAATATCCCTGCAAACCACTTGCTTCTCTAATCTTACGCAAAGTTGCTTCGCGCTCCTGCATTTCTAAACACAGATCCAAAAGCCCATCAAAGGGCAAAGCTCCCGCCTGTTGCCAAGCGAATGGACCTTCGTCTATACTCCTGCCCCCGTCAACCATCTGTCCTTGAGAAATGGCTCCAATTTGGATTTCTTCATCTAGATGAGCCACGATAAACTTACTGCTTCCCCTAGAGAGACCACGCTTTTCTTCTTCTAGGGAGACAAGGTACTTAAAAACAAAACTGTCACAACGACACTCGCGATTGATTTCGGGTGTTCCTGTGACTAATGCTAGGGGATCACACTCTAATAAGCTAGATGGATCCACAATATAAGTAGGGATTCTCCAAGTGTCCCCTAAAAGCTGTCCTAGTTGAGGACCATGATTTGCCAAACCAGGTTCCAAAAAACCATAGGAAAGGGCATACAAACCACTAGGGAAATTCGGCGGTAAGTGCCCACTAGTAACAATAAAGTTCAAATCGGAGCTGGCAATTTGCAAAATCTCGAACCAGTTTTGAATCTGTTCCACTAAGCTGTGAATGCCCAAATTCAGTGGAAAGGTGGTGGTTTCCGAAAACTGCCCAACAGTAACTGCTAAGTGCAGTTTAGACCCGTGGGGATAGATTGCAAGGACAGCCATGGACATACTCCTTCCTTATGTTAAGAAACAAAAAAGCAGGTATTCTTTATGTACCTGCTTCGTTACTTTAATATTAAGTTATTTCTAGATTAGGCTTCAGATTCCTCCTCAGGTGGTAACGCTTCTTTTCTGGAAAGATTAATTCGTCCTTGACGATCAATCTCCACCACCTTGACTAAGACCTCATCTCCAATATTAACCACATCTTCTACTTTGTTGACCCTCTGTCGAGCTAATTGAGAAATATGGACTAAGCCTTCTTTTCCGGGCAGAACTTCTACAAAAGCTCCGAAGTTCATAATCCGTTTTACTGTGCCAAGATAGGTTTCGCCAACTTCCACATCTTTCACGTAGCGTTCAATGAGCTTTTGGGCCCGTTCGCCACCATCACCATCAGTAGAGGCAATATAAACTCTTCCATCGTCTTCAATATCGATGGCTACCCCAGTCTGGTCAATAATGCTTCGGATTATTTTACCACCTGGTCCGATCACATCACGAATCTTGTCCACAGGAATCTCCATGGTAATGATTCGTGGGGCGTAAGGAGATAATTCAGCCCTAGGTTCGGCAATGGCTTCCTTCATTTTGTCTAGGATGAATAAGCGCCCTTGACGAGCTTGTTCCAAAGCTTGAGACATGATTTCGGATGTGACTCCACCGATTTTGATATCCATCTGTAAAGCGGTAATACCTTCTGTGGTTCCAGCCACTTTAAAGTCCATATCCCCCAATGCATCCTCAAGACCTTGAATATCAGTAAGGATAGTAAAATCCTCATCTAACATCATAAGACCCATAGCGATGCCAGCCACGGGGCGCTTGATTGGTACACCTGCATCCATTAGGGCTAAGGTACTTCCACAAATACTAGCCTGAGAGGAAGAGCCATTCGACTCTAATACTTCCGATACTAAACGTAAAGTATAGGGGAACTCCTCTTCACTTGGAATAACCGGCAATAAAGCCCGTTCAGCTAAGGCACCATGTCCGATTTCCCGTCGACCCGGTCCACGCATGGGGCGAACTTCACCAACACTGTAAGAGGGGAAATTATAGTGGTGAATATAGCGCTTACTCTCTTCATCGGTTAAGTTATCAAGAAGCTGTTCATCAGATTTCAATCCTAAAGTTAGGGCCGTCATGACCTGAGTTTGCCCACGAGTAAATAACCCTGTACCATGTACTCGAGGTAGTACTCCCACAGCACAGCTGATGGGGCGAATTTCATCTGGCTTACGACCATCTGGGCGCAATTTATCCTTGGTAATCGAACGGCGTACTTCTTCTTTTAGGACATTATCAAAAATCACATCAAGACTCTTACTATGTTCTTCATAGTGATCTTCACCATAGGTCTCCAGATAAGTCTCGTGAATGTCTGCTTGCACTAAGTTTATCATCCGCTCCCGTTCGAGCTTTTCTTCGGTCAAAAGTGCGGAAGCAAGTTTTTTAGTAGCATATTCCCGTACCCAAGTGTCAACTGTGGCATCAGGCTCAAAAATCTCCACTTCCAATTTTTCTTGACCAATTTGGTCCCGAATCTTCTCTTGGAGTATACAAATCTCCTGAATAACCTGGTGCCCAAAGGCAATAGCATCTAAAGCAGTTTGCTCCGGAACTTCGTTGGCCGCCGCCTCCACCATCATTACTGCATCCTTGGTGCCTGCTACGGTGAGATCTAGATCTGAACGGGATTGTTGCTCTAAAGTGGGATTAATAATGAATTGGCCATCCACTAAACCTACCTTCACACCGCCAACTGGTCCTGCAAAAGGAATGTTGGAGACATGAAGGGCCGCACTAGCCCCAATCATTGCAGCAATGGTGGGAGAATTATTTTTATCTACGGAAAGTACTGTAGTTACAATTTGCACATCATTGCGAAAACCTTCAGGAAATAAGGGACGTAAGGGACGATCAATCATACGACCAGAAAGAATAGCCTCTTCACTGGGACGTCCTTCCCTTCTTCCCCAACCTCCGGGAATTTTCCCAACGGCGTACATGCGCTCCTCGTAATCCACCAATAATGGGAAAAAGTCAATGCCTGTTCTAGGCTCTTTACTCATGGTAGCTGTAGCTAAAACAACAGTGTCGCCATACCGGACCAAGACTGATCCATTGGCCTGTTTTGCTAAGCTACCAAATTCGAGAACTAGAGGTCTTCCCCCTAGATCTAATCGAAACTCGGTTAGCATATTTTAACCTCCATCTAGTTGTTATGGGCTTTGTTTAGTATAGTATAGCCCTTTTTGTCATCCCTAACGCCAATTCAAAAAAGAGCGGGTGTTACCCGCTCGGCATATTTATCGGCGCAAACCTAGTTCCTCAATCAAACTGCGGTAACGTTCAATGTCTTTTTTCTGTAAGTAGTTCAAAAGACCACGTCTTTGCCCGATCATCTTGTAAAGACCTCTTCTGGAATGATGGTCGTTTTTGTGCACCTTAAGATGCGCAGTGAGTTCCTCAATTCTCTTAGTTAAAATAGCCACTTGAACTTCTGGGGAACCAGTATCATTTTCATGCCGACTAAATTGTTCAATAATTTGCGTTTTTGATTCTTGTGAAATCAAAAAAGTCACCTCCAAGTTTTCGGTAAACACCACTTCCCAAGAAAGACGCCGGAGTACGCCTTTCCTAGCAAAGGGTTTCCGTATGCTATTTTAGCACAATTCTTTGCTCTTGTAAATGAAATCCTGTCAACATTTCCCGGGCTAGGCGTACATCCAAATCTATTTGAGCTTGTAATTGTTGAGAAGACTCATAGGGCACAATATCTCGAAGCCTTGCTAAAAACTGAATTTCTAGTTCCTGATCGTAAAGATCGCCACTAAAATCCAAGATGAAGGCTTCAATGGTTTGTATTTTCCCTGCAAAGGTGGGATTTTTACCGATAGAAGTGACGGCGGGCACTCCGAGCTTCCCTCGAAGAATGCACCAAGTTAGATAAACCCCTTCTCCTGGCAAGACTAAGCTAGGATCCATTTGCAGATTCGCTGTAGGAAAGCCTAAGAGGCGTCCTCGACCTGCGCCACGGACAACTCGACCAGCATAACTGGGATAGGCGCCTAAGTAAGTAATGGCTTTTGTTAGTTCCCCTTGAGCCAGTAGTTTCCGGATGACAGTACTACTGATCACCTCACCAGAAACACCTTCCACAGGTGCTACCACCGTAACCCCAAAACCTAACTCCTGACCACGCTTGCGCAAATATTCCACATCACCACTGCGTTTCTCCCCGAAGCGATAGTCAAA
>JAAZLB010000013.1 GCA_012799535.1 Bacillota bacterium
AAATCGAACTCCTTGCTGAGGCCTGGTCCACGAATTTCAAGACTTCCCTTAGGCGTTCTTTCGTTTTTCTTTCTCCTTGATGAGCCAAGCTATGGAGAGAAAAGCTGATCTGGCGTAGTGCCCGCTTTTCTAGAAGTTTTACACCGACCTCACCGATTAAAGCTCCGTTAGTCACTAAGTTCACTAGATAACCTTCCCTTTCTGCCTCGTCTAAGAACTGAGCTAGATTGGGATGGAGGAGGGGTTCTCCTAAGACATGGAAATATAGATGTTTGGTGTGACCTTGAAGTTTGGCTAAAATTAACTGAAAATCTTCTAGCGCAAGAAATTGGCTTGATCTAGTAGTTTGGGGGCAAAAGGGGCAACTTTGGTTACACATATTGGTGATCTCTAGATAAATACGTTTGAAATAAGGCCTCTGTTCCATTAATGATCCCCCTTTCTAGAACCACTATAACAGGGAGGGCATAAAAAAGGAAGGGGGCCTTTGCCCCCTACCTCGACCGGGATTTTTCCTCCTCGGACATTTGCTTTTCAGCTCGCTCTATGGCTGCCCGAACTAAGGACCCAGCTTCTCGGGTGGTGATGTTACCCCAATCCCCGTCTTGCACTTTGTGGGCAAAGCCGAGTTCATCGGCGAGTTCGTACTTGAGACGATCAGACATAATCCCCCGGCGACGTGTCATTTGGTCATCACTCCCGGCTATAGGATATCCAGTTCTCATTGGACATATTTATTAGTGGTGTGGTATGATCTAGAAAACTAACGATTGTGTAAAGGAAAGCGATGCAATGGCGAAAATTGAAAAAGAAGGTGTAGCATTTTCAAAAACTGAACAACAGGTACACTTAGCCCTAGACTTGGTGGCAGAGGGAGACGGAGGCTTTCGTGGTGAGCGGGTTAGTAAAACTCTCCCAGAAGGAATTACCTCCAGGATGCTTTATTCCGATGTAGTGCGGATCGCTTGGCCCTCATTAATTGAGTTAACTCTGACCCAGCTTACGGCTATGGTGGATCTTATGATGGTGGGGCGCTTGGGGCCCTGGGCCATTACTGCGGTTGGTTTAACTGTCCAACCGAAGTTTTTACTGATGACCATGTTTGTAGCCATGAATGTGGGGGCAACTGCCTTAGTGGCCCAATATCGTGGTGCTGGGGAGCCAGAAAAGGCGAACGACATCTTACGTCAGGGACTTTTATTGAGTTTTATTCTATCTTTAATTGCTTCTGTTTTAGGTTATATCTATGCAGAACCCCTCATTCGGTTTATGGGGGCGGCGGATGCGGAAACCCTTGCTGGCGGCACCATTTATTTACAAATTCAGATGATCGGCTTTATTCCTATGGCCCTCACTTCCACGATTACCGCTACCTTAAGAGGTGTAGGAAGTACCCGGGTGGCTATGGTTTATAACTTAGTTTCTAATGTAGTCAACGTGATTTTAAACTATCTCTTGATTAACGGACATCTTGGTTTTCCCCGTTTAGAACTAGCAGGGGCCTCTCTAGCTACCATTTTAGGGCAAGCGGTAGCCTTTATCTTAGCAATGCTGGTTGTTCGTAAGGGTGACCATTACCTGAAACTTCAATTTAAAAAAGGTTGTTTTAAACCCAATTGGAAACATCTCCGGAATATTTTTGATATTGGTATCCCTGCGATGGTGGAACAGCTGGTGATGCGGGCGGGAATGATCGTTTATGCCAAGACTGTAGCTTCTTTAGGTACCTTAGTTTATGCCACTCACCAAATAGGTATGAATATCCAGGCCATGTCTTTTATGACTGGACAAGCCTTCGCGGTTTCCGCCACTTCTTTGGTGGGACAAAGCTTAGGTAAGAAACGCCCAGATATGGCTGGGAGTTATAGTAATCACACTCGTCGCCTGGGTATGATTACTTCACTTATCTTAGCTGGAAGCTTCTTTTTCTTTGGACGGCAGATTGTGATGCTCTATACAGATGATCCGGTGATTATTACGCAAGGTGCTCGAATTTTGAAAATGGTTGCCCTTATTCAACCTTTCCAATCATCTCAGTTCATTTTAGCTGGTGCCCTTCGGGGGGCAGGTGATACGCGAGCGACTGCGGTAATCACTTTTCTAACCGTGCTTTTAGTTAGACCAGGTCTGGC
>JAAZLB010000142.1 GCA_012799535.1 Bacillota bacterium
AAGTCCTTGGAATTCCAAGGGCTTTTTCCATTCTAGCAAAAAAGCTCAAAAAGATGTATGATGAAGATTGAGGTGATCTTATGGCACGGATCAGTTTATTTGATATTGTAGGTCCAATTATGGTGGGACCATCTAGTTCCCATACTGCAGGGGCAGTTCGTTTAGGATTGGCTACCAGACGTATTCTCGGAGAAGAGGTTCGCAAAGCAACCATTTATCTCCACGGCTCCTTCGCTGCCACCTATTGGGGTCATCGTACTGATGTTGCCCTAATTGCTGGTTTGTTGGGAATGGGTATGGCCGATGAGCGGATTCCTCGAGCTTTAGAACTAGCCCAAGATGCGGGTTTAGAATACAGTTTTCACTCAGCCAATTTGGGAGACGTTCATCCTAACTCTGTAGAGATTAAGGTACAAGGGGACCATGGTCAGCTCACGGTTGGTGGTGCCTCTATTGGTGGGGGTAGGATTAACCTATTTAATATTGATGGCTTTGAAGCAGCAGTGGATGGTTCTTATACTGTACTCATGACTAAACATCGAGATGAACCAGGGGTTATCGCAGAGATTACGAGAATTCTAGCACACCATGGGATTAACATTGCTTTCTTAGATGTGAGCAGAAAAATGCGCGGTTCTGAAGCCATGCTTTTAGCGGAAACAGATGACCCTATCCCTAGTGAAGTTATTGAACATGTGCAAAGACTTCCTGGTGTCTTAATGGTTAGAAGTTTACCTTGTTTTTAAGGGGTGGGTTAATGGAAATTACCAATGCTTATGGCCTATTAGAACTTTGTGAAAAGCGGGGGGAAAGTCTTCCGCAAGTAGTGGCAGAATATGAGGCTTTCCGAGCCAATTCTTCGGTGGAAACTGTCCGAGCAGAAATGACTAAAACTTTAGAGGTAATGCGTGCTTCTGTTAACAAAGGTAAAGAGGATCGGGGCGAATGGGCCCATATAATTAAGGGTTACGGTCATCTGTTTTTAGAAGCAGATACTAAGGGGCAACTTTTAGGTGGGAAGCTTTTCAAGAAAATCATTCTTTATTCGCTCTCCGTTGGGCAATATAATGCTAGTCTAGGTCGAATTGTAGCCTGCCCAACCGCGGGTAGTTGTGGTGTAGTGCCCGGAGCCTTACTTCCGGTTGCAGAGGAATTAGGTAGTAGGGATCAAGAAGTGGTTGACGCCCTTTTTGTTGTAGGTGGGATCGGTATTGTTTCTGCCGCCCAAGGACCCATTAGTGGGGCAGAAGGAGGCTGCCAGGCCGAGTGCGGTGTGGCTTCCGCCATGGCCGCGGGGGCGGTAGTTTATTTGGCAGGTGGCACTCCTGAACAGGTTTTTGGGGCCGCTTCTTTGGCACTCCAAAGTCATCTTGGTCTTGTTTGCGATCCCCTTGCATCCTTAGTTGAGGTACCTTGTGTGACTAGAAATGCCACTTCCGCGGTTTCTGCAGTAGTTGCGGCCAACATGGCTTTAGCAGGGATTCCTGCGGTAATTCCTTACGACGAAACAGTGGTGGCTATGAAAATCATTGGTAAGGCATTGCCAGAAAGTCTCCGGGAAACTTCTCAAGGCGGTTTAGCTACGACACCTACTGGAAAACGTATTTACTCTGAAATGCGGTCTAAGCACAGCTTATAGCATAGCTTGAAAAACAAAAAACGACTCAGAAATCTGAATCGTTTTCGTTCACAAAGATGGCGGAACCGACGAGACTCGAACTCGCGATCTTCGGCGTGACAGGCCGACGTGTTAACCAACTACACCACGGCTCCTTGTATTTGTATTATATCTATGTTGTTGCGATTTGGCAAGACTTATTTTGAACCTAAATTGAAGGAGGAATGATGATGCGTCAGAGGGGAATCGTCCTGGAAAGGGAAGATGATTATGTTGTGGTTCAAATTCAGGATCCTACCCGCACCTGTGGTACCTGTAATGGTTGTATGCGCCTAACTCCCCAACGGCCTCCTGAGGACTATGTTGTCCGCATAGATGATGTAGGTAGAAACTATGTAGTGGGCGATGAGGTCATTATTGAGGGGCAAATGGGAGACTTAGTTAAGGCAGTTATGGTCTTGTATGGCGTTCCCTTTGTTAGTCTGTTTGTTGGCTATGGTTTGACCAGAATTGTTTTAGGAAGTGATCCTTTGGCGGGACTTGGTGCAGTAGGTGGATTGTTGGCAGGTGCCTTAATTGCTCGGCCCCTAGCGCGCCGGTTGTCTGAATCTGATCCAGAGTTAAAGATTGTGGCGCGCGCCTGTTCTTAAGAAAGGAGGAAGTTGCATGTCCTTGGTTGCAACTGAGGTTACTAAACGTTTTCGAGATGTGACCGCGGTGGATGATCTAAGTTTTTCTGTTTCCCGTGGCTCCTTATTTGGGTTTTTGGGTCCAAATGGAGCGGGAAAGACTACTACCATGCGTGTGGTCTTAGGGATCTTAAAGGCCGATGCTGGTCTGGTTACATGGGAAGATCGCCCCTTGCATAAACAGGGACGGGGCTTCTTTGGCTATTTACCAGAAGAGCGGGGCCTATATCCTAAGATGCGTGTTGAGGAACATTTAGAGTTTCTCGGCCGCATTAATGGACTTAGTAAGGGGGAGGCTCGCCAAGCCACCGCTAGGTGGATTGATCGCTTTGATCTAGGAGAACTTCGTCAGAAACGGATTGAGGAGCTTTCTAAGGGAAATCAACAAAAGGTACAAACTATAGGAACCATGCTCCATGATCCGGAATTGCTCATTTTAGATGAACCCTTTAGCGGTTTAGACCCAGTCAATACTGCTTTGTTAAAGGAAGTCTTGCTGGAAGCCCATGGGGAAGGTAAGACGATTATCTTCTCTAGTCATCGTATGGAGCAAGTGGAAGAAATCTGTGATGATATTGTCCTGATTAATCACGGTCGCTTGATATTGAGTGGCAATCTTCGCCAAATTAAACGCTCCATGGGCAGGCAGATTCTCCGTATTTCTCTAGAGGGTGATCAAGACTTTTGGGCTAAAATTCCCGGCCTCACCTTGCTCAATTCGCGCAGCGATTATTTGGAATTTCGCTTAAATGATCAGGTTGATCCTAATCAAGTACTTAGGGCGGCTATGGAGGCGGGGCAAGTTATTCGCTTTGAATTAGTAGAACCCTCTTTAGATCAAATTTTCGTGGAGAAAGTAGGTGTGGGGGCATGAGTATGATTCCTGTTTTGGTTAAACGTGATTTTACTTCCCGGGTCACGGGTACCGCCTACATTATCACTACTTTAGTGGGTGTACTGGTATTTGTAGGTTTAGCTTTTATTCCCCCCATCATGGATCATTTCGCCGGTAGTTTTGCTCCAAAAAACATTGATCTGCTCATCTTCGAGCAACCTACCACAACCAGTATGGTTCCTTATCTATTAGAGGTTGGGGAAGAATTGAGTGATACGCGGATCAGCGCGGTGCAAGGGCTAGATGAACGGGAAGCATATCGCTTAGTCCTGGAAGAAAACTTAACCGGTTTACTGCTTATTGATGGACCTTTGTATACTCTAGTAACAACTGATGGTTCGAATATGGCAGTGA
>JAAZLB010000143.1 GCA_012799535.1 Bacillota bacterium
TGCTAAAGGGGAAAAATTTGAGATCTGTGGACAAGTAATTACTACCCCCCGGGCTAATCGGGTAATTCTAGCTACGCGACCCGAAGGGATTATTATGGGTTTTTCCTCCACTATTGAAGAGCATTTGCCCCAATTGGGTAAAGAACTAGATGTAGCTTTTATGGCTGGCTACCACTACGCTCCTACTGCAAAAGAAGAACTAGAACCCTACTTAGCGTCTAGTATGGCTAGCATCCATCGTCTCAAAGAAGAGAACCCCCGCTTACGGTTCCACTTTGAATATGTACCTATGAATGATGCTCAAGCGGAAGAGACTATGCTCCGTGCGGTGGCTAGCGAAATACAATCCTTTGGTATTAACGAAAATGAGATCAAAAGGGTGTTAACCGTTTTGGGTTACGAGTCGGAGTGTGCGGAAATCGAAGCGCACGAACGGGCTTATTGTCTCTATAAAGGTTGTGCCCGAATTATGGAAGAATTGGGCTTTGAACGCATCCAACTTCATAACTTAGGTTATTATGTAGTTCTACTCAAGAAACCTTACCCACTGGATCCTCTCCATGTACGGGAATCTTGTCTCTATGCTTCTGCTGTGAATGCGATTAAGGCTAAATATGGTGGATATGTTCTACACGAACAGCTGGTCGAAGCGGGAGAAATCCCCCTATCTGATGTGGGCTTTAGTCAATTACGCACTTTCGGTGAAGAAATGCGTAATCACGGTTTTTACATTCCAGCTAATTTCGAGGAAGAAGGTATTTTGGAACTAGATGATCACTATGTTTTAATTGTCCCCGCCCATATAGTTCCTAATCCAGTTAGCACAGTGGGAATGGGTGATACCATTTCTTCATCGGCCTTCGCCTACGAATGGAATCGTCTTTGAGTAAAGTGAAGGATTTCACACTCTATAAACAGGATTTGACCCTTACTTAGAGAAGTATGGAAAGGAATCGGATTCGATTCAGATGGGAGGACTAGACTACTATGCGTGTTTTAATCATGCATGCAGACAATCCGAAAATACATAAGTCTGTCTTAGCACTAAAAAAGGCACTAGAAAAAGAAAATGTTCAAGTGGATCTTGTTTCCCCTACTACCGCGAGCACTGCTCCTTTGAGCACTGCCCCTTATACTTTAGTTTGTGTAGCGAGTGGGTTTAAAGGCTGGTGGAAACCGCAGATCCCTGAAGAAATTGATAATCTTTTAAAACGTGCAACGCGCCTTGAAGGAAAACGAGGAGGCGCCTTCGTAGAATCCAAATTATTAGGTTCAGGCAAAGCACTACGCGTATTGATGGCCCATATGGAGCGCCAAGGCGTAATTGTGGAGGACTTTGGTACTCTTGGTGGAGAACAAGAAATGGTCTCCATTGCCAAACGCCTCAGACGCTTAGCTTAAGTTTACCCTTCCGCGAGGGGGGGTACCCCTCTGTGAGGGGGCGACGCCTCCTTCGGGGGGCGTCGCCTTTTTTTAAAAGGTGAAAATACTATTAGAGGAGGATTCAAGATGTATCGTTTTAAACCCGAATTACGGATCCCCGGACCCGTACCTGTGCCTAATGCTGTTTCTTTACGCATGGCTCAACCTATGATTAATCATAGGGGCAAGGTATTCAAAGAGAGATTTCCTAGTATCTTATCCCGTCTGAAACCACTATTTGGCACTACAAATCCCATTTACATGATTACTGGTTCTGGTACTTCTGGTATGGAGGCGGCTGTTAGCAACCTGGTTTCTCCTGGAACTCCAGTACTTTGTTTAGTAGGTGGTTTTTTCGGAAAACGGTGGGCGGATCTTTGCCAAGCTTACAAGGGTAAAGTACATGTATTGGATTTTCCTTGGGATGGAGGGATTGACCCGAACCGGGTGAGGGAATACTTAGCCCAGCATCCAGAAATTGAATTGATTTTTGTAGTTCATAATGAATCCTCTACTGCGGTTTTAAACGATATTGAAGCCATTTCTAAGGCTAGAGGTAATCATCAGGCCCTTTTAGTTGTGGATGCGGTTAGTTCCCTTGGGGGCACCCCTATTGAAATGGATGGATGGGATTTAGATGTGGTGATCAGTGCTTCCCAAAAATGTCTTATGACGCCACCAGGTACTGCCTTTATCAGCGTCTCTCCCCGGGCGAGGGAGTATATGGAAAAGTGCGAGGCTAGTCGTTATTATTTCGACATTCGAAAATACGAACAGTTTATGGAAAAAGGGGAAACTCCCTTTACCCCCAATATAAACAATGTTTTTGCCTTAGAAGAGGCTCTAAATATGATTGAAGCGGAAGGTCTCGATAAGGTGTTCGCTCGCCATATTCTCATGCGAGATATGATGAGAGCAGGTGCAAAAGCAGTTGGTTTAGAACTCTTAGTAGGAGAAAAAGACGCCTCACCAACTGTGACCGGCGTGAAATTTCCTAATGCAGATAGTTTTAGGGCTCGCATTAGGGAACAATACGGGGTAGAGTTTGCCGGTGGGCAAGGAGTTCATGCGAACAATATCTTTAGAGTCGGTCATATGGGCTATGCCACACCTCTAGATGTGTTAATTGCTCTAGCTGTATTAGAAATTGATCTCGGAAAATATGGTGAAGCGACGAAAGTTGCAGAAAAGGTCATGAATCGATAAGATAAATTGTAGAATCTGTACAGGAGGAGAACTCGGTGATTTTTACCTTACGTGATGCCATCGATATCCTTATTGTGGCCTATGTGATCTACCGAGTTATTGACTCAATTCAAGGGACACGTGCCACCACTTTAGTAAAAGGGCTAGCGGTGATCTTCACTAGTAGCGTGGTGGCCCGTGCCCTTAATTTACGTACCGTAAGTTGGTTGCTAGATCAGACTACCACTATTGTCTTAGTGGCTTTGCCTGTTGTGTTCTATCCTGAGTTAAGAAGGGGTTTGGAACAAATTGGCCGGGGACAGCTGTTTACCTGGTTGAGTAGTCGCGGGCAAGAACAGGACAACCTAGAACTGGAACAAATCGTTGAGGCGGTGGCACAACTTAGCTCCAAAAAAACCGGTGCCCTCATTGTTTTAGAACGGCAAACCCGCCTCCACGAATTTGTGGAAACAGGGATTCGACTTGATTCTTTGGTCAGTACCGAACTTTTGATGAACATTTTTGAACCCAATAGCCCCTTGCATGATGGGGCAGTAATTATTTCTTCCGGTCGAATTGCTAGTGCAGCTAGCGTCTTACCGCTTACAGATAGTCAATTAAGTGGAGGACTAGGAACTAGGCATCGAGCGGCGGTTGGAATGTCGGAGCAAACAGATGCAGTAATCATTGTGGTTTCAGAAGAAACTGGGACCATTTCTCTTGCGGTAGAAGGGCGATTACGTCGTTACTTAACTGAAGCTAGACTTAAAGAGCAACTTAGCTATTACTGGCAACGGGGAGGCACAGAATGATGGGCCGACTCAAGAAAATTTGGGACTTTTTGACTAGACCAGAAGTGTATTGGCGATTGTTTTCTCTACTTTTGGCCGTCATCTTTTGGCTCTTGGCTGCAGGTGATGGAAGTTTGGGTGGAACAGAACGGGTGATTACCTTGAGTGTGGAGGTAAATAATTTACCCAATGATTTAGTGTTGGTGGATCCCCCTGATTCGGTAAAAGTGCGGATTAGGGGTTTATCGCCCCTTTTAAACCGGGGTGAAGAAGCTGTTCGAGCCCGAATTGACCTTGCTAATAGTGAAGAAGGGACCGAGACCCATGGGGTAGAGGTAGAGGCACCAGTAGGCATTGAGATAGTTAGTGTAACCCCCCGCTGGGTTAGTGTGCATACGGAGCCCCTCGCTGGGCAAATCTTCCCAGTTACCATAGCCCTTTTAGGAGTTGAACCAAGCAATCTTTTAACCAGCATTAGCCCTATCCCTCCTGCCGTCACAGTTATTGGTCCTAATAGTATACTAGAACGGGTGGATCATGTGGTGGCCTATGTTACCTTAGGACCAAACCAGCTCAATTCGGAGGAGTCTTTTCCAGTGCAAGCCTTAGATGCCCAGGGGCGGAGCCTTGCTCCCTTAGAAATAGAGCCACCGAAGATTAAAGTGCACA
>JAAZLB010000014.1 GCA_012799535.1 Bacillota bacterium
CTTTATATACACCTGATGGTCGAGTCTATACTCGGGTGAGACGTATTCGTCACGTCGAGAATAATTTGGCCACAATATCTGAGATTAATGCCTTAAGTAGAGGTTTTTCTGCAGGGGAAATTTCCGTAGAGCAAGTCAAGGAAGAACTAGAACGGCTACAACGTCAAACTAATCCAGGAGGACTAAAGTTATATTTGATAGGGGGCTTGGGGTCCGCTTCCTTCACCCTAATGTATGCTGGTAGCTGGTTTGAGGCTTTGATCGCTGGAATCACTGGAACCATTGTCTTGCTGGTTGTCTCTTGGTTGGAAGGTCACCCTGTACCAAAGGTCTTACAGGCGGTCACAGGCGCGGTTGTGGCTGCAGGTTTTGTTACTGCAGTAGCAGATGTTTTTCAGTTCGACTTTGATGTTGTCACCCTTGGTTCTGTGATGGTTTTAGCCCCGGGGGTGGTTATGACTACTGCTATTCGGGATATGCTTAGTGGCGAATTGGTCTCTGGTGTTAGTAGGGGGGCAGAGGCCTTGGCGATCGCAGTTGCTGTAGCTACCGGTGTGGCCATTGTGCTCAGTATAGGGGGCAGATAGTATGGGTGTACAGCTTTTAGCAGGCTTCGTCTCTGCAGTTGCCTTTGCATACCTATTCCATGTTCCGCAAGAACAGATTTTTCGGTCCGGTGTAGCAGGAGGAATGGGATGGGCTATCTTTCTATTAACTAAGGGCGGTTGGGGAGAAATAGGGGGCATGTTCATGGCCGCAACGGTGGTGGCGGTTTTAAGCGAAATTATGGCCCGTCGCTGGAGGCAACCGGTGGTGATTTTTCTTATTCCCGGTGTAATACCCTTAGTGCCAGGGGGCAAAGCCTATTTAACTATGTTAAGCTTTTTACAAAACAATTATCTTGATGGATTAGAATTACTAGTATCCACAGTGTTTTTGGCCGGTGCCGTAGCTGCAGGAATTATCCTCGCTAGCTCAGTGTTTCGTGTGTATTCCCGTGCCAAACATCATAAGGGGGAAGTACGATGAAAAAGGATCTTATTACAGTAATCTTAGACCAACAGGAGTTACAGGTGGAAAAAGGCACCTTGGTAGGAGATCTGGCCGCGATCATTCCTGAAGCTGAGGGTGCGGTTGTGGCTAGGGTTAATAACGATATCATGGGGTATCAATTTCCTTTATTAGAAGATTGTCGCGTTCAGTTTTTGAACACCAATTCAGAAGATGGTATGCGTGCCTATCGAGCCAGTCTAGTCTTTTTATTCGTGCGGGCGGCCTTAGAAGTGCTTCCTGGTTGTACTGTGCATATTAAGCACTCTTTGAATAATGGTCTTTATGGAGAAATTGATTATAGTCAACCAGTAATTGAAAAGGATGTTCGCGCGATTGAAGAACGGATGCGGGAATTAGTGGATGAAGATATTCCCTTTGAGCGTCGCACTGTCCCAGTAGCTGAGGCCAGGGAGATTTATGCTAAACAGGGTTTTGCTGATAAAATTCGCCTTTTAGAGCAGTACAATGGTGGCGAAGTGACCTTGTATAATTTCGGCTGGTTCCACGATTATTTGTCTACTGTTTTAGTGGCTAGCACTGGTGTCTTACAACATTTTAAACTACGCTATTATCTCCCAGGCTTTATTTTGGAATATCCTCGGAGGGCTCATCCATCCCAAATTCAGGAATATGTGGAGCAAGGTAAGCTGTTTAATGTCTTTTTTAAGGCGGAACGGTGGCAGCGCAATATATCCATTCCTGATGTGGCTTCTTTGAATGACTGTATTCGCAGAGGAGGATTTGGTGATTTGGTCAGGGTTTCTGAGGCCTATCACGAAAATCAAATTCGCGATATAGCACAGCAAATTTCCAAAGAACGGGATCGTTTGCGGATTATTCTAATTGCAGGGCCTTCTAGTTCAGGAAAAACTACTTTTGCCCAAAGACTTTCTGTGCAGTTACGTGTGGAAGGATTGTGGCCTGTAGCCATTGGTTTAGATGATTATTTCGTCGATAGGGAACACACCCCCCTTGATGAGGATGGAAATGCGGATTTCGAAGCCTTAGAGGCTATCGATATTGAGTTATTCAATGAGCATCTCACCAAACTAATTCAGGGGGAAGAAGTGCATATTCCCACCTTTGACTTTGTTACAGGAACTAGAAAATGGAATGGAAAAAAATTACAAGTCCGTCCCGACCAACCTATTATCATTGAGGGTATCCATGGTTTGAACGACAAATTGACCGCTTCTATTCCTAAGGGGCGGAAATTTAAGATTTATGTTTCCGCGCTCACCAACCTAAACTTAGATCATCACACCAGGATTTCCACGACAGATGTGCGCATGTTGCGGAGACTAATTCGGGATAACCAATTTAGGGGTCATGATGCTAAGGCCACTATTGAGCGTTGGCCATCTGTGCGTCGTGGAGAACATCGCCATATCTTTCCCTTCCAAGAAGATGCGGATGTGATGTTCAACTCTACCTTAGTTTACGAGCTTGCGGTGTTGAAACCCCTTGCTCAAGAACTTTTGGAGGAAATTACCCCGGCAGATCCCCAATATTCGGAGGCCAGACGTTTGTTGCGCTTTTTGAGCCATTTCTATGCAGTCTCCGATTGGGATGACATCCCATGTAATTCCATTTTGCAGGAGTTTATTGGTGGCTCTTGTTTTGAATAGATGGGGGAATAAACTAAAATGAAAGTCCTCTTGGTGGCTCTAAATGCGAAGTATAGTCACTCTAGTTTAGCTTTACGTTATTTACAACATTATTGCGGGCCCCAGTTTCCAGGCATCGAGAGCATGGAATACAACATCAACCAAGACCCTCAAGTGATCTTGGCTGACTTAGCGCTGCAAGAACCAGATGTGGTGGGATTTTCTTGTTATATCTGGAACATTGAGCTTATTTTGCCATTGATCTCCAATTTGCGCAAAGTGTGTCCTAAAACTACGATTATTTTGGGGGGGCCGGAGGTCTCCTTCGACACAGAATACTGGCTTCAGACGTACCCAGCTATTGACTTTTTAATTGCTGGGGAAGGAGAAGAGGCTTTGCGGCGTTTTCTGGAAGAATATGATAA
>JAAZLB010000144.1 GCA_012799535.1 Bacillota bacterium
AAGGAAGGGCAAGATGCAATTGTGGTAGAAAGTGATCATGGGTTGCACGGTCTGTTTTCACACTATCTTATTGCGGGTCTTTCAACACCGGAGGAATTAGCACAGTCAGACAAAAATCGCGATGGTACGATCACCGCCTGGGAGATTTTTGACTTTATTGAGTCTGGAATGAGGTATTATCAAACGAAAGAATATGGAAAAGTAACACAGGAGCCAAAGTTGCACGTGGGTTCTCTAGATAACGCAGTAATTCTTCGTTACTAAATAAGGAGGTCGTCAGATGCGCAAGTTATTGACAAGTTTATTGGTTATTTTGCTAGTTACTGTACCAATTAGCGCCGCTCCCAAGGATGCCTATTTAGGAGATGTGGCTGTTGTTTCATGGCTAGAAAGAGACACGGTTATGGTGGTGTTGGCCAACGAATCACCCAATAGTGTAGCAGTTACCATCTCGACTAACATCTGGGATAGTCGCTGGCGACCAATTTTCACCGAACGAACAGTGACTGTTCCGGGGCGGAGCATTGTGCAGGAGGCTTTTTACCTAAACACCTCCTGGAATAATGAGCCCCTCACGATTAGGGTCAGCCAAAGGAATTACGCCATCACTGTGGATGTGCAAATGCCCGATGTGTTTAGACCCACCTCTTATGTGGTCCGAGCTAATGAACAGATAGAAGTCGAAGTGGATCTATCATTGTTGCTAGGGCGGCAAGAGCAAGGGAGACTGACTGTTGACGATTTTGCTCAAGTGTATGGCTCTAATAGTCGGGAACCGATCAAAGTTAAGTCTGTGGAAGGTGGCTTTAAATACGTTCCTTCCCGCAACAGTATCGAATACGTCCGCCCTTGGATGTTACTCACAATGAAAGCGCCTCAGTTAAATAGCACCGGCGTGATGACCTTTAGCCTATTCAAAGAGACAGATGGTTACCGTGGTTATCGTGAGGAGGTTCAGGGGCCAACCATTTTGGTTTATGGCCGGAATTTGAGATTTGCTGAGCCTGTACAAGAACCAACTTTGCCAAGAATAATCACAAGATAATTGCAAAACCTCAGCTAAGCCCCTGCTAGAAAAGGGGCTTTAACGATCTGCTTGAAAAAAGGACAAAACCTGTTTTTATTGAATAAATGAATGAGTTGGAAGATGTCGGAGGTGAGTGAGTTGTTTCAACGTATCGAACATTTAAAAGCTAAGTTAGATGCCCAAAGGCCATTGACGACGGAAGAAGTGCGTCGACTTAGGGAAGAGTTCATGATTGATTTTACCTATAACTCTAATGCAATCGAAGGAAGCACCCTCACCTTGCAAGAAACCGCTTTGATCTTGAAGGAAGGCATTACCATTGCGGAGAAGCCACTTAGAGAACATTTGGCCGCGGTGGGGCACCAAGATGCCTTTTACTATGTGGAGCGTCTAGTTCAGGATAAAGTGGAATTGTCCGAAAGGATTATCAAGGAAATTCACACTTTGGTTCTAATGGAACAAGCCCAAAATCGCGGGGTATATAGGCGTGTTCCCGTTGCGGTACTAGGTGCTCAAAATGAATTACCCCAACCATATCTTGTACCCGTGTTAATGGAACAGCTCTTAGCTAAGTACAATATGGAAATGGCTAACAAACACATCATTGAGAGGGTCTGTTTGTTCCATTTGGAGTTCGAACTAATTCACCCTTTTCTCGACGGGAATGGACGGACGGGCAGACTGATTCTCAACTTAGAATTAATGAAAGCAGGCTATCCGCCGATCAATATTAAGTTCAAGGATCGCCTCAGCTATTACGCTTGTTTCACCGATTATTTAGATCGGAACGGGGATCCTAGCATGTTTATGGCTTTGGTTGCTGAATACTTAGAAGAAGAACTAGAGAAGTATCTTCTCATATTAGAGCTGGCCAATGGCAGCCTAAACTAAATAGGGGGCAAAGAAAATGAAGGTTTTCATTAGTGCGGATTTAGAAGGGGTAGCAGGGATCACTGCCTGGGACGAAACAGATAAGGGATCAGGTTCTTATCCTTACTTTGCGGAACAAATGACCAAAGAAGTGGTGGCAGCTTGTACTGGAGCAAATTTAGCAGGTGCTCAAGAAATTGTGGTTAAAGATGCCCATGAGACAGGGCGAAACATCAACCCAAGTCAACTTCCTGAAAACGTTAGATTGATTCGGGGCTGGACCGGTCATCCTTTTTCCATGGTCCAGGGCTTAGATCATAGTTTTGATGCGATCGCCTTTGTTGGCTATCACTCCCCGGGAGGAACTAATGCTAACCCCTTAGCCCATACCATGGACAGCTCGTCCCTCAATTATATTAAACTCAATGGGGAAATCTTAAGTGAATTTCGCTTACATGCCTATATAGCTGCCTACCTTGGGGTTCCAGTAGCATTCTTGAGCGGGGATCAGGGAATTTGTGCCGAGGCCAAAAATCTGAATGATCATATTGCTACAGTCGCTACCTTCGAAGGATTGGGTTCGGCTACCAAGAGTATTC
>JAAZLB010000145.1 GCA_012799535.1 Bacillota bacterium
CCTTGAAAGTAAGGCGGTCACTAATATCCCCGTTTTTGAAAGTGAAAAGGGTAATATCTTTGTTTTCTGGATCAACAATCCAATATTCCTGAACTCCACCGGCCATGTATAAGTTCAACTTTTTGAGTAAATCAAGCCGTCGGGTGCTAGGCGATAAAACCTCCACGACCAAAACGGGCACCCCTTGGTAATAACCATCATCACCGAGTTTCTCTTCGAGATTACAGATCACCATAAGATCCGGCTGAACCACGTTAATATCGTTCTGGCCACGTCTAATGGTGATGTCATAAGGGGCAACGAAAGGGGTACATTCGGTCTCAGAAAAGGTGGGATAGAAAGCACCGATTAGCTCCATCAGGGCTAGTTGATGGTCTGTCTTTGGTGAGGCTTGTAGAAAGATTTCGCCGTCAATATACTCGTAGCGGTCTTCCGTATCTTTGGTAAGCTCCAAGAATTCCTCATAAGTCGCTTTGCGTAACCCATACCCGCCGGAGATTACTTCTTCCGCCACATAACCTAATCGGGCTTTGGCATCTTGGATATTCACTAAAAATGCCACATCTTGGCCGTTACGAGTGATAATTATATCTTCCTTTTGTGCCAACAACAGATATTTTCCGAAGTTGTTCTGAATCTCGGTAGAATTGACCCTTAACATTCTGAACACTCCCTTAGGTAGATTAGCTATAGTAGCTAATATAATTGTAATACAAGAAAAGGAGGGCGTCAAATGTTGCTAGGGTCTTTCTTTTTGACGATATAGTTGCGAACGCAATTAAAATATGGTATTCTGGCTGTGCAGGGAGATTCCTTGATTTTAATGCGAGGAGTAATGGAGATGACACAACCATTTTTAAAGATCAAAGACCTTCAGGTACAAATAGAAGATAAACAGATTCTCAAAGGGTTAAACCTAGAAATGAAAGAAGGGGAAATCCATGTGATCATGGGGCCTAACGGCGCGGGTAAGTCTACCTTAGCGAACGTGCTCATGGGTCACCCGAAATATCAAGTGATAGCTGGGGACATTGAATTTCGCGGTACAGATATTACAACGTTGAAGCCCCACGAACGAGCCCAACTTGGTTTGTATTTATCATTCCAGTATCCCCAAGAGATCGCAGGGATCACCTTGGAGAACTTTTTGCGATCCGCCAAAGGGGCGATTGATCAAAAACAAATGAAGGTCTTAGAATTCCATAAACTACTTAAAGCAAAAATGGAACTTCTAGAAATGAAGCCAGAGTACGCAGAACGGTATCTTAACCACGGTTTTTCTGGTGGTGAAAAGAAGAAGAGTGAAATCTTGCAGATGCTCATCTTAGATCCCAAATTGGCCATCATGGACGAAACCGATTCTGGTTTGGACGTTGATGCAGTCAGGGTAGTTGCCAAAGGAGTAAAAGAATACCATCACGGGGAAAATTCCATGCTGATCATTACCCACCACAGGAGTCTTTTAGAATATATTGAACCGGATTTCGTTCACTTTTTAGTGGACGGTCGAATCGTAGAAAGTGGTGGTTCCGAGCTTGTTGAACATGTAGAACAGGCCGGATTCGCAGCTTATAAGGCCTAGGGGGTGGGACAATGACACGCAAAAAAACCTATGTAGCTGATATAGAAAGAGAACTCTACGATCAAAGAAATCCCTTTACTTACAGTCACAAAACCGACAAAGGATTAACACCGGAGATTATCCAGGAGATTTCGGTCCAAAAAAACGAGCCCGAATGGATGTTAGATTTTCGCCTCAAATCCTTAGAGATCTATCATCAATTGGATTTACCCCCATGGGGACCGGATCTTACAGAACTAGATATTGACAACATTGTTACTTACGTGAAGCCTACCGTAGACCGAAAGTATTCTTGGGACGATGTTCCAGAAGACATTAAACAGACCTTCGATCTTCTCGGTATTCCCAAGGCAGAACACGAATTCTTGGCTGGAGTAGGTGCCCAATACGATTCAGAGGTGGTCTACCATAGTATTCAAGAAAGCGTGGCCAAAGAAGGGGTAGTCTACCTAGACATGGAAACCGCGGTCCACGAGTATGAGGATCTGATTAAGGAATACTTCATGAGCCTAGTTACCCCTAGGGACCACAAATTTGCAGCCTTGCACGGTGCGGTGTGGTCAGGTGGTTCCTTTGTGTATGTACCTGCCGGCGTGAAAGTAGAAATCCCGCTACAATCCTATTTTCGTTCTAATGCACCTGGTGCTGGCCAATTTGAGCACACTCTCATTATTGTGGAACCAGGTTCTTACTTGCATTTCATCGAGGGTTGTTCGGCACCACGTTATTCGGTGAACAATCTCCATGCTGGCTGTGTGGAACTTTTTGTACGGGAAGGATCAACTTTACGGTACAGCACTATTGAAAACTGGTCCCGCAACATGTTTAACCTCAATACCAAGCGAGCCTTAGTAGAGAGGGACGGAGCCATTGAATGGGTTTCTGGTTCCTTTGGCTCAAAAGTATCCATGCTCTATCCCATGAGTATTTTACAAGGGGAAAGAGCCCGAGCTGAATTCACTGGTGTGACCTTTGCAGGGGGAGGACAAATCCTAGATACAGGAGCCAAGGTGGTCCATGCGGCACCCCATACTACTTCTACTATTAACACTAAATCTATTTCCAAAGGTGGGGGAACCGCTATCTACCGCGGATTGATCAAGGTTACAAAAAATGCTTATCACTCCAAATCCACTGTTTCCTGCGAATCCTTGATTTTGGATAATGAGTCCATTTCGGACACGATCCCAGTCATGCAAATAGACACAGATGAGGTTGACCTGGGCCATGAAGCGAAAATTGGTCGGATTAGCGATGAAGCGATTTTTTACCTCATGACCCGGGGCATCGATGAAGAGGAAGCTAGAGCTATGATTGTCCGTGGCTTCGTAGAACCAATTTCTAAGGAATTGCCCTTAGAGTATGCGGTGGAAATGAACAATTTAGTGAAATTAGAACTAGAAGGAACTATTGGGTAAGGGGTGAAGAAATGGCTAAAACAATTACTCAAGGTCTTAATGTCCTACCGAGGCTCAGCTATCGTTGGTTGAAAGTGAACGAACTTAATTTTGCAGAGGCAGTAGCTATGCCCCTTAAACCCTATAATCTAGACTTCCTTCCCCCTAATATAGATCCTAGGCTAACTTTGCGAAAGATGGAACCGGGTTTTGGTGATCAAAACCCCATTTCTACTCCCTTTGGAGTATCTCAAGAGTTAGTAGAATTGGGCGAAACCAACTGCAACGGGGGATTTAATTTACTCATACGGGAAGGAACAAAGCTGGCTGAACCGCTTTAC
>JAAZLB010000146.1 GCA_012799535.1 Bacillota bacterium
ATTTTTCGCTCTTTAGATGATAAGGTGTCATTCGTTGTTGTGTCTGCAAGTTTAGAAACGGCACCTAAATCGCCAGGACCAATTTCGCTTACCGCGATTTGATCCTTACCCTTGGTTACGAATAGTTGGCCAATCCGCTCATCCTTACCTGTGCGGACATTGAAAACACTACTATCAGAGCGTATTGTTCCGGAGAACACTCTAAAGAGAGTTAGCTTACCAACATAGGGGTCTGCCATGGTTTTATAAACGAGGGCAGAAAGCTCCTTATCCTCAGTCTTAATAGAAACTTCTTGACCATCCCTATCTGTACCGACAATGGTCCGGTTAGCTGGTGAAGGCATTCCTTGAACCATATGATCTAAGAGTTGACCAATTCCAAAGGTGGTTGAAGCACTACCAACCAAAATAGGCACCATTTCCCCAGTTTGGGTCCCTAATTTCACCGCATGCTCAATCTCTTTATCTGTAAGAGCCTCACCCTCAAGATACTTCATCATCAGCTCATCATCAGCAACAGAAGCGGCTTCAATCATTTCTTCTCTAGCAGTCTCTGCAGCTGCTTCCATATCCGCTGGAATGGGTGCTTCTTTAAAAGCATTACCATCCTTGAGATACGCCTTCATTTTTACTAAGTCTACGATACCAGAAAAGGCTTCGGCCTCACCAATAGGAAGTTGAATGGGTACAAGCTTTGGACCAAAATGATCCCGTAGTTCGTCAACGACCTTTTGGAAATTGGCATTTTCCCGTTCCATTTTGTTTACAAACACGGTCCTGGGAAGACCAGCCTCTTCCAAAAGACCCCAACCCTTTTCTGTACCCACTTCGACACCAGATGAGGCACAGACAACCATAAGGGCTGAATCTACAACTGTAAGGGCGGCGATTACATCACCCACAAAGTCAAAGTAGCCGGGGGTATCTAGAACATTGATCTTGTGGTCTTTCCATTCTACCGGGGCTAATGCTGTATTAATGGAAATTTGACGACGAGTCTCTTCTGGATCAAAGTCCATAACTGTTGTACCATCGTCCACTTTTCCTAAGCGATTAATACCCTTAGCTACAAAGAGCATAGCTTCGGCTAGTGAAGTTTTACCTGCACCACCATGCCCTACCAGGGCTACATTACGTAAGAAATCTGTTCCGTATTTCTTCACACATTCTCCTCCTCTTAGTGAACCCTATGTTATGAAAAGTTAGCGGATATTTTATACCACGCATGAATTCAACAAGATCACCATAGTTTCCTGCTTATTTACTAGAAAACCTTATTTGTCTTCGGGTAACCACCAACCCCAATTGGGGTAAAGCCAAATTTGTTGGCGCGCCCGATCCAGCTCAATTGACCACCCCATAATGGGTAAGAGATCCCCGGTGACATACGGTGCTCCTTCCCAACTCTGGATTGAACCAGTAATGGGGATCTTCAATCCCGCAGTTTTTACATAATCGGTACCAGGCTCAATGGTGAGATAGTGCCCATCTTTAAGAAAGTGCCAATACCCGCCACTTATGACCGTGAAACCTAAAACGGAACCTAGTTCTTGCAAATTATAGTATAATTGCCCATTATATTCCCTAGTCTGCACTAAGTCGGTTATTTCTTCATTGTTTACGAATATTCTCCATTGCCCATTCCCTGGTACTAAGCGATAATGATTTAAGGCAGCATCACTAAAGAAATAGGTACCATCGTGGTAAAAAGCCTTGGTGGCAAAAACACCAGGCACTCGCCATTTTTCGGAAATACTCCCGGATTTAAGCTCAAAAAGGGAGGCGCCGGTTTTCTTGGAGAAACTAAGAAGTCCTTGTCCCGGAATATGAAAAATGCTCTCTCCTAAATCAGCAGCGTGAAAATGACGACTTAAAACCACTTCTCCGTCCTGCCAACGCCAGCCATAAAGCATTTTTTGGCTAGTCACAGCTATCCATTCGGGACTTCTTTGCTGTGGGAGAACTATTAGACTTTCCATCTGACCCCAAGGATAGTTCTCCCATAGGCTCACAAACTCTTGATCATCCCAAGTTAAAATTCCAATATATCCTGACTGTGCAATGTAAATCAGGTCATCAAAACCATCCTGATTCACATCTACAACCTGCCAATCAATCACCCTTTGGTCAGATCCCGTCTTCCAAAAGGGATAGAGCTTACCTTCCCAAGAAAGTAGAATCTGTGCTTCTTTTTGCCCAGTGAGAATTAACAAATCGCCCCAGCCATCATTATTGAAATCATGAACTTCAAGCTTTTGAATGGTGTCCCACATATACAAGGGTTGGCCCACTCTAACCCAGTGCCCATTTTGCTCTTGATACACATAGAGAGCACCGGCATTAGCTGTCCCCACAATGAGGTTGTTTTTCAGATCCCCAGTAAGATCCCCTACAGCCATAGCAGAAATTTGCCCAGAAATATTGTTGATTATCTCAGTTTTAGTCCCATTTTCCACCAGGTAAATGCTCGATCCTTGCGCAACCAAGCAAGTGGTTTCCCCTCGATTGTAAAGATCCGCAATAAGGATGATAGCACCTTTTAACGCTGGTTCATCCACAACTATGTAAGGGGAGGCTAGGGCAGTTATTGGCACTATAAGTAAAGTTAAAACTAGCAAAAGCGCGTTCCTCCGCAAAAATACCACCTCTCCCCTTCAATACACTCCACCACAGAATATTTGCCATTACTTAGGTGGATTCCTTCTAAAAAAAAACCCTACAGCTTTCCGCTGTAGGTCTTTTGATTATAATGGTCGGGGCGACAAGATTTGAACTTGCGACCTCTACCACCCCAAGGTAGCGCGCTAGCCAAGCTGCGCCACGCCCCGATGCAATTAAAAGAATACCATGTTCTGAAGAAAAAGGCAAGCTATTTTGCTGAATCTAAACCAAATTTTCTATGGCAAGCCCTAACTGCACGCTGGTAATCTGGCCTAGGAACTAAACAGGATACTTTAATCTCCGATGTAGAAACCACAAAAACAGGAATGTTCTCATTGTTTAAAGCTTCAAACATACCCGCAGCCACTCCCGGGTTAGTCATCATCCCCGCTCCCACAATAGACACCTTCGCCACATTTTCATCGCAAATCACTTGCCAATCTTGCTCACCTTGCACTTTGGCAATGGTATTCAGGGTAGGTTCTAGTTCTTCTTGGGTCACAGTGAAGGTTAAGTCGGTGATGTTCTTCGTTGTCCCCGCCTGAACAATCATGTCCACATTGATACTTTCCACTGCTAAAGAGGAGAAAATGTGGTATAAGACATTCACATCATTGGGAATGCCAACTAAAGTGATTTTAGCACAATTTTCATCTGAAGCTACACCAGTAACAGCGATTTCCCGTTCCACTACGTTCACCTCTTTAATTGTAGTTCCTAAGTTTTCAGAAAAGCTTGAACGGACATGAATAGGTACTCCATAAATGGCCGCCACTTCTACTGCTCGTGGTTGAAGAATCATCGCTCCTAAGGAAGCTAACTCCAACATCTCACTATAGTCTACTTCCCCAATTTTACGGGCTTCTGGAACAATTCGAGGATCAGCACTATAAACTCCATCCACATCAGTGTAAATTTCACATACTTCAGCCCCTAAGGCGGCAGCTACCGCAACCGCGGTTGTGTCTGAACCACCTCTGCCAAGAGTAGTGATATCATTGGTGCTCGTTACCCCTTGGAAACCGGCAACAATAACTACTTGTCCCTTTTCTAATTCTTGATTAATCCGTGCTCCGTCCACCACACGAATACGAGCTTTAGTGTGTTGGGTATCGGTCATGATCCCACCTTGAGCCCCAGTTAGAGAAATAACAGGCTGACCTAAAGAATTAATGGCCATAGCCAATAAGGCAATGGAAACTTGCTCTCCTGTAGCTAAAAGCATGTCCATTTCACGCTTAGGAGGATGGGCAGAAATGGCCCGGGCTTGGGCAATTAAAGAATCAGTTGTCTTACCCTGGGCGGATACAACAGCCACCACTTGATGGCCTTGTTGAACCGTATGAACGATCCGTCTAGCAACAGCCATGATTTTTTCAGTGTCTGCTACTGAAGAACCCCCGTATTTTTGCACGATAATCGCCATAAATCAACCCTACCCCTTTTGTTTCTTCCTTTACAATAGCACATTGTTCCTGATTACACAATTAACAGGCAGTAAAAAAGGTGAGAACAGAATGTTCCCACCCTTTTTCATCTCTGCTACAGGATGATGCAAATTAGACCACCACTACCTTCGTTGATGATTTTGCTTAAGGTCTCTTGGAGTTTTTCTTGAGCATTTTCCGGCATACGGTAAAGTTTACTGTTGATTCCTTCCCTCACCATATCTTGCAGAGAGCGCCCGAGAAAATCCCGTTCCCACAAAACATCAGGATCCTGTTGAAACTCTTCTGTTAAGGATCTAATCAGCTCTTCTCCTTGTTTTTCCGTTCCCACAAGGGGGGTTACTTCCGTCTGAATGCTCGCCTGCACCATGTGGATGGAGGGAGCACTAGCGGTTAGTTTAATACCAAAATTGCGGCCTTGCTTGATTAACTCTGGTTGCTCAAAGGTAATGTCTTCAAGACTGGGGATAACTATCCCATAACCAGTTTGCCGCACATGTTGCAAAGCTGCAGAGAGTTTGTCGTATTCTTTTTTCGCTACGGACAAATCTTGCATCAAGCGCATGAGGTGATGATCCCCTTCCACTTGCAGACCGGTCATTTCCGCCAAAACAGCATAGAAAAGGGCATTAAACAAGGTGATGTTTAGGGTTACTTTCCCAGTGCCCAAATCCAGATCTTCTAAGGTAACTAATTGCACATGTTCCGATTCCTTAAATCTCTCCACTGCTACCTGTCTTACATCCTTCACCTTACGCAGTTCCGCTACGGACTCCCAAGCTAAATCCTCATATGCTTGCCGTAACCAATGCTCTTTTTTCAACTCCTCCACCCAGCGAGGTAGGCGTACATTAAATTCCCGAATAGGAAATTCCATAAGTACCTCTGCAAAAAGATTGAGAATATCCTCCCTAGTCATGCGGAGACAATCAATGGGAATAACGGTAACACCGTACTTTTCGCTCAATTGTTTCGCTAAACCTATGGTTTCTGGGCTTTTGGGATGAATAGAATTTAAGGCAACTACAAAGGGTTTTCCTAAACTTTGTAGTTCCTCAATCACCCGCCCTTCTGGATCCAGATATTCATCTCTTGGTATATCCGCAACGGAACCATCCGTAGTGATCACTAGTCCAATAGTAGAATGCTCGTTAATCACGCGCCTCGTTCCTAGTTCTGCAGCTTCTTGAAAGGGAATCGGATGATCAAACCATGGTGTGCGTACTAACCTAGGACCATTTTCATCTACATAGCCCTTGGCACTAGCTACAGTGTAACCAACACAATCAACTAGGCGAATTCGTGCCCTAGTATTTTCCTCAAATTGAATTTCAACTGGCTCATCGGGCACAAACTTCGGTTCTGTGGTGGAAATGGTGCGACCCGCACCACTTTGCGGCAATTCATCTCTAGTTCTTTCCTTAAGGTACACATCTGTAATGTTGGGCATCACGTAAAGATCCATAAAGCGCTTAATAAACGTTGATTTACCTGTACGCACAGGGCCCACTACCCCTACGTAAATGCTTCCTCCAGTTCTCTCCGCAATGTGAGAAAAAACATTAAACTCTTCCATTAAGGCTACCCTCCTTAAATTCGGATTCCTCCAGTGAGGACCCTGCCCCTTGATATTCAGGTTGGACATTATACTATATTAAGTCTGGAGGGGAAATATAACAAAGGAAAAAGAAAACTACGGGATTCCCGTAGTTAGCGCTCAACCTTTTCTCCAAAGCGAAATTCTGTACCTTGACGAAGACGTTGAATATTCGAACGATGCCGGTAAATAGTAAAGGCGGAAACAACTAAGGCTAAAGTCAACTCAGCCCAGCCCACCTTGAAGAAAAGCAAGGTGATAGGTAGGGCAACAGCAGTGGCAAGGGAAGCTAGGGATATATAACGAAACAGAGCTAATACCACTACCCAGACTACAAATAGAATTCCTGCCACTGACGGGCGCAAAGTGAAAAGCACACCAGCTACAGTAGCCACCCCTTTTCCCCCTTTGAAGCCAAGAAAAACAGACCAATTATGACCGATAACTGCGAAGGTTCCAGCGAGAAGGGAAAAGAAGGGATCGCCCACCAGTTGATTGGCTAAGATGGCAGCCACAGCTCCTTTTCCTCCATCCCCAATTAAAGTCAAAATAGCGGGAATGTTACCCGCGGTACGCAAAACATTAGTCATACCAATATTACCACTTCCGTGGTCCCGCACGTCCACCTGTGCGAACCATTTCCCCATGAGTAAACCAAAAGGAATACTTCCTAATAGATAGCTAATGGCTAAAACTAGTACGTAAATCATTCGTTTCTCTCCTTAGTCACGAGCATTATCGGAGTGCCTACAAAACCGTATTCTTGCCTAATTCGGTTTTCTAAATAACGTTCATAGGAAAAATGCATAAGATCCTTGCGGTTTACGTGCAAAACAAAGACGGGTGGTGCCACCTGAACCTGAGAACCATAGAAAATCTTTAAGCGCACACCTTTGTCACTAGGGGGTTGATTCATTGCCATGGCATCATGAATAATCTCATTAACCCTGCCTGTAGAAAGGCGCATATAACGTGCTTCATTTACTTCCATGGCCAGATCCAAAAGCTGATACACCCTTTGACCTGTAAGAGCAGAAATGAAGATAATGGGAGCATAACTTAGAAACTGCAAACCCTGCCGTAAATCCAGCTCAAAATCGCGCATGGTGTTCGTCTCTTTTGGAACCAAATCCCACTTGTTCACTGCAATGATAATACCCCGACCTTTTTCATGGGCGTAACCAGCGATTTTTTTGTCTTGCTCTGTTAGCCCCTCTGTTCCATCAATCATAACTACTGTCACATCGCTACGATCTACTGCCCCTAAGGTCCGAACAACGCTGTAATACTCTAAATCCTCTTCAACCTTACTACGACGGCGTAGACCTGCAGTATCAATGAGGGTTAAGTCTTGATCGCCATATGCGAATTTGGTATCAATGGCATCGCGGGTAGTACCAGCAATCTCAGAGACAATCACCCGCTCTTCCCCTAAGATTTTGTTAACCAGAGAAGATTTACCCACGTTAGGACGCCCCACAATGGCAAGTTTAAGTGAATCATCAGGAGCAACATCTGCTTCACTAGGAAAATGTTTAACCACTTCATCCAAAAGATCCCCTACATTTCGTCCGTGCTCCGCGGAAACTAAAATAGGCTCACCTAAACCAAGACGGTAAAAATCCGTGGCATACTCCCAAGGGTTATTAAGAGCTTCCACCTTATTCACGCACAACACCACCGGCTTTTGATGGCGCCGTAAAATCTCAGCGATTTCCTCATCGATTCCAGTCAATCCAGCTCGGCCATCCACAACAAAAATGATCACGTCTGCCTGATCCAAGGCAACCATAGCCTGCCAGCGGACTTGCCTTGTAATTACATCATCTTCAGAATCTATGCCGCCAGTATCGATTAAAGTAAAATACTTATTCAACCATTCTCCATCACCATAAAGGCGATCCCTTGTTACACCTGGTTGGCCCTCCACAATAGCGGTGCGCTGGCGAGTAATGCGGTTAAAGAGGGTGCTCTTTCCCACATTAGGGCGTCCCACAATGGCCACAATTGGTTTACTCATTAAAAACCTCTCCTCAAAAGCCTTCAATCCTAGACTTGTTAGTTTCGCTATCTAGAGGATAAATCCTCCTCTGACCCAGAGGGTGGTTAGTGGCGGATAATCACCAAAACGTCGTTTTTCAGGTCATGCACCGATGCCCCAAGTACCCTGCTAAGCAAAAATGCAAGCTCTGTTAACTCTTCCCGATCTTGGGCGTAAAAAATGGGGGCTCCGCCACCCACCTTTCCCTGATCTAATGTTACCACCGCTAATATTTCCATAGTTTCCTCCCTTAGTCAAGCATTTTTCCTGCAGTTGAAGTTAGGGGCTTGCGGATCGCCCCTTCTAAAACAGGGACCCTACGAATGGCCGCGAGAAACGCCTCTGGATCAGGTTCAGAAGGGAGAAAGGCTATATGAAGATTGCCTGAATCAGGATCCCGCCTGACTAGGGGAACAAATTCCTGTTCGTCCACGTCCATATACACACCGATCATGCTAGTTACGTCATAGGCAATGGCGTGCATTTGCCCCAAATTGGCTAAGGTCGCCTTAGCATTGGGACCGTGGGGCTGAATTAAAGCTCCCAAGCCCCGTTCTTCATAAACCTTTCGAGCTTCTTTGAGTCCTATATTCTTCATAGTCATATGGCCTACCATCAAGAATGGCCCCTCAAAGTGAATGGGAGCTAAATCCACTTGGGCGATCTCACCAATTTTTTCGCCTTGCATCAATTGATTCAAGCCAACCGCCAAAATCACGCCTACAAGTGTGCTAGGAACTATCCTCCAGAATCCAAGAAAAGCTAGAGACTCCCCAGTAATGGCTATGCTTAAAGAAACCCAGATGGCCAAATAATTGCGTGCTTCAAAAACTCTCGCAATCCCCTCTATATAGGCACTACCCCTTTTCACCATCTCCGTTTCTTCCA
>JAAZLB010000147.1 GCA_012799535.1 Bacillota bacterium
CAATACCGTGATTAATATGGACTACATAATCACCTACCCGCAGTTCGTGCGGGGTGATGCGTAAACCTTCTTCTACCTTGGGAAGCCTAGTCTTGGCCCGGGGGCGTCCGTAGAGTTCTAGCTCGGTTAAGACCACTAATTTAAAGGCGGGAAACTCAAAACCAGTTTCTAAATCTCCTGTAGTGATCACACAATTCCCGATTTGCAATTCCCGTTCCAGCTGATCCACGAATACCGCGGGAATTTCTTCATCATGTAGTAATTCCAATACTCGCTGCCCCCGCTCAGAAGTGGAGGTGAGAATTAGAATCCGATAATGCTCCTTCCGCCATTGTTTTACCCGGCGAAGCATACGCTCAAAACTACCCCCAAAATGTTCAGGCATACGGAGCCCTAAAGATGTGGTGTTAGCCCCTTCCATCCCTGGCACCCTTTTACCCAACACAGATAAGTAAATAGGGGAATATCTTTGAAATTGAGCCCATAAATCGTTCCAATCCCAATATAGATCTGCAAAATTGCCTAACACTCGTCCCCGGGATAAGAGGGTACTAATATTTTCCCCCATTTCAGTTGAAGCGACGGTGGCAGCTTCTTTTAAACGAATGGGCTCATCTAAAACAACTAAAGTGTCGGAGGGTAGATAATCTAAAAGTGTGGCTTTTGCTCCAAAAAAGAGTTTATACTGTTCGATCCCGGCAAAATAACCTTGCTCCTCAAATTGCTCTAGATGCCTAGCAACCTGGGCTAAAAGATCATCTGCCTCCTGGGCTAAACCGAGGCGATGTAAACGCTCACCCTGAGCTTGAGTAGCGCGCCAAATTTCCTCTTTAATCTCGGGGAGTTGTGAGAAATCATAGAGGGTTTCCCGGGCGGGTCCGATGATTACTTCGTTTATGTTTTCGAGGGATTTTTGAGTTTCAAATTGGAAGATCCGTAAGGAATCCACTTCATCCCCAAAAAGTTCAAGACGAACCGGGTAATCAGAACCCACAGGAGCGATATCCACGATCCCCCCTCGAATGCTAAACTGACCCCAAGATTCCACTAACGCCACCCGCTCATAGCCTAGAGTGACTAGCCTTAGGGCTAATTCATCTAAATCAAAGTAGGAATCTAAATTAATGGAAAATTCCGAATTCAGCAAGTGGTCGGGGCCGATGAGGACTTCCAGTAAACTAGTAATGGGGGCGAAGATTACAGTGCCCCCTTCCCGGCCACGAAGGAGCACTCTTAACCGCTCCATACGAAGATCTAAAGCGGGTGTGGCCTCTTCATAGGGCATTAGTTCATTGCCCTCCCAAATTAGAGTTTGGCAATCGGGAACTAAGGTTTTCAGATCTTGGGCGAGCTTTTCTCCCTGGGTCAAATCTGGTGTGACCACCAACATTACCTGATCTGGCCTATAAATAGTACTTAGGAAGATAGAGCGTTGCCCTCCAGATAAACCCGTAATGATCTGACCTTGTCCTGTTCTGGCTTGGATTTTCTGGTTAGTTGTGGTGAGCTCTTTACTCTGGCTCAGTAAATCCACGAGGCTTTGGAGAGACAAATTCACTTCCCCTTTCTTCCTAGATCATGTCCCATTAGTCTGTTTCCGATTATACTGATTCATCACAGGAAGTAAGCCTGATTTAAGCCACAGCTCAATCGCATCTGCAGCTTCTTGGCAGGCATCTTCTAGTATCTTTAGCTCCCCTTCTCCAATTCCCTGCAATACATAATCAGCGCTAGTGAGAAAAGGGGGAACTGATCCAATACCTACCCGCAGGCGGGGAAATTCTGTGGTTTTTAAGTGGTTAATAATATTGTCCACTCCATTATGCCCTCCCGCGCTTCCAGCACCCTTAATGCGTAAAATACCTGGTTGTAAAGCTAAATCATCATAGATCACTAGAAGATCAGTCAGTTCTAGTTGATAAAAATCCACGAGACCTCGAACGCTTTCCCCACTTCTATTCATAAAAGTCTGTGGTTTCACTAAGACTACCTTTTCACCTTGAGCTAATCCTTCACCATATTTAGCTTGAAACTTATGTTTGGTTAGGGGTATTTGCCACCTGGTACTAAGCTCGTCTATTACCCAAAAGCCCAGGTTGTGCCTGGTTTTGGCGTAGCGTAGTCCGGGGTTACCTAAACCTACGATTACTTTCACCACTGTTCCCCCTAAAATAAGATCAGAAAAGAGCGCACAGTACCGTCAACCGCACTGTGCGCACTAATTTCTCCGTGCCTATTCTTCTTCAGCAGATTCTTCGTCCCCTTCAGTGGCGACTTCAACATCTTCCTCATCGGCCGCTTCATCTTCGTCTTCTTCAATAACGAGGGAGGGAATCTCAACTTTAACAACCGCTTCATCTGCATCCTCAATGATTTCTACACCTGCAGGCAATTGTAATTCCCCGACGTTGATCACTTGATCAATCTCTAGAGCAGAAACATCTACCTCAATTGCCTCAGGAATATCTGTAGGCAAACAAGAAACTGTAACTTCCCACAATAAGGTGTTGACTACGCCACCATCATTAGGACGAGCTTCCTCTCCTAAAACTCTAATGGGCACTGTGATTTCGAGCTTCTTGCTCATGTCCACTTCGTGAAAATCCAGATGGAGTAAACCACCCTTCACTGGATCACGGTGAATATCTTTGACAATAACCGTCTTAGAATCTCCACCTAGCATGAGATTAATTAAGCTCCCGTGAGATGCTAAGGCTTTCTCCGCTTCTCGTATCGATACCTCGATATTAATGGCTGGATTTCCACTGCCATAGACTACTGCGGGAATCTTTTGATCAGCCCGGAGTTTACGTGCATAAGATTTACCGGTTTCAGTTCTATTTTCCACTGTTAGCTGGTAATTTGCCATACCTATTACCGCCTCCTTTACATTCCGTATAATGATATCACTCTTGTCCCCTTTAGTCAAATAGCTTGCTAACAGGCTTTTCTTCAAAAATCCTCCGAATGGCCTCGGCGAAGAGGGGAGCCACAGAGAGCTGCGTAAGCTTAGGAATTTGCTTTTCTACAGGTAGATGGATACTATCGGTGATGATCACCTCTTTTAAAGGACTAGCTTGCAAAATCTCTGCGGCAGGATCAGAAAAGACCGCATGGGAACAACAAGCATAAACTTCCTTGGCGCCCTTTTCCATGAGGGCCTTAGCTGCATTAACGATGGTACCACCTGTATCGATCATATCATCAATGATAACCGCCGTTTTCCCTTCCACTTCCCCGATTATGTTCATTACTTCCGCCACATTAGGTTGTGGTCTCCGTTTGTCTACAATAGCAATTTGGCAATTAAGGCGATCTGCTAATTCCCTAGAACGTACCACTCCGCCTACATCAGGGGAAATGACGATTACGTCTTCAAGATTTTTCTCCAGCAAATATTCAGCAATGATGGGCATGCCTTTTAGGTTGTCCACTGGAATGTCAAAAAACCCTTGGATTTGACCAGCATGAAGATCTAAGGTTACAACCCGATCTGCACCTGCAGCGGTAATTAAGTTAGCCAGTAGTTTGGCAGTAATGGGATCCCGCGGTTGGGTTTTGCGATCTTGGCGAGCGTAGGCATAATAGGGAATTACGGTACAAACTTCCCTAGCGGATGCCCTTTTCATGGCATCGATCATAATTAATAATTCCATGAGATGTTCTGCGGAAGGATTATTAAGTGGTTGAATGATGAAAACTTCAGAACCACGGACGGTTTCTCCAATTTTAGCCCTAATTTCACCGTCCTTAAAGCGTGTCATCTCCGCCTGACCTAATTCTAACCCTAAGCACTTACAAATCTCCTGAGCCAGTTCTGGATTGGCGTTACCAGTAAATACCTTGAGTTTCTTGCTACCTTGATCCATGATCACAATTTGCCTCCCATTTTCCACTTGTGGTGGTTTTCACTTAGTCAAAAACGTAAATGGAACCAACTGGCTCCCAGCCTCAACTACACAATCTACAATTACTGAACTTTCCATGATCACATCTGTACCAATTTCGGCCCCAGATAATCGACAATTAGGGCCAATTACACAATTAGAGCCAATGGTTGTCCCCTTTTGAATAAAGGTTTGGGGATAAATTATTGTATCTTGTCCAATCTCACAATCCACCTCAATCCAAGTGGAGCCTGGATCAATAATGGTTACCCCTTGTTCCATCCAATATTGACAGAGGCGATCCCGCAAAATAGCTTCCGCCTGGGCTAATTGCAGTCGATCATTGATACCCATACTTTCTTGGGCATCTTCTAAAATGTAACCTGCCACCTTGTGCCCATCCTCGATCATAAGAGGAAGTACATCAGGAAGATAGTATTCTGCCTGAGCATTATTAGGTGTTATTTTACTTAAATACTGGAATAATAGTTTGCTATCAAAGCAATAGGTTCCTGTATTAATCTCTTTAATCTGCAATTCTTCAGAACTAGCGTCCTTGTGTTCCACCACACCACGAACATGGTCTTGCCCATCCCGTAAAACTCGACCATAACCGCTAGGATCTTCAAAAATGGCGGTTACAATTGTGGCTGTAGCCCCTTGTTCTTCATGAAATTTCAAGAGCTGTTTAAAGGTTTCGCCCCTGAATAAAGGTGTGTCCCCATAGGTTACCAATACTGGTCCTGAAAAATCCTGCAAGGCCTCTGCACACTGGTTAACTGCATGTCCAGTCCCTAGTTGCTGAGTTTGCTCCACTAAATCCACCCCGGATAAGACAGCTCTCACCCGATCACCTTGATAACCAATTACTACTAAAACCCGATTAAAATCTCCTAAGCGAACACTGCGCACCACATGATTGACCATTTCTAAACCTGCCAAAGGATGAAGCACCTTTGCCAGGTCAGAGCGCATCCGGGACCCTTGTCCCGCAGCCAAAATTATTGCTGCAGTCTCTTTCATTGGTAACCCCTCCATCAACACTTAATTCAAAATCCAATCTGCAGGACGAGCGTGCACCTTTTGCTCTTCCACATTCACCTCTTGGAGATAGATGAGGGGCAGATAATCCTGAATAAGTTTTTCTGTGGGCCAGCCCGTTTCAATCAAGACTCCCTTGCCCACTACTGGACATTCAAATTCACCCATTAGATCCACTAGACCCCTCAAGCTTCCCCCCGCTTTCATAAAGTCATCAATGAGCAACACCCTACTATTGCGCGGCAAAGCCCGGCGCGACAGGGACATTGTTTCCACTTGACGCGCTGGCCCAGAAAGGAAATTCATAGTTAGAACCGGACCTTCAGTAGGCCTACTTTGGCGACGGACGATGACTAGAGGGATATTTAAGGCGTGAGCGGTTTGGAGTGCAACGGGGATACCTGCAGTCTCCACCGTGACTACATATTGAGGTTCCTCCATTTGAAACTTGGTGGCAAAAATCTGACCCACCGTCTGTAACAACATGGGGGAAGAAATGAGATCATCCGTATACACAAAGCCCCCTGGTAGAATCCGTTGTGGTTCTTGGAGACGTTCACAAAATCCGTTAATGTGTTGGAGCATTTGCTCTTTTGATAATTCTGGTAAGTAACGAACACCGCCTACCGCTCCTGAAATCGTCTCCACCTTACCCATATTCAATAGTTCAAAGGTGGAACGAATAATAGCTAGATCCTCTGAAAGGGTGGATCTAGCTACCCCAAAGAGATCAGCAAAATCCCCAACAGCAAAAATGTGATGGGGCCGTTCTACTAAAGTTTTGGTAATGGCAGCGATTCTATTTGCCCGACGCATAATTATGCCTCCTTGCCTTGGACCGAACCAATTAATCTGGTGGCGAGGGCAAGATCACTAGGTTTATCCACATCTGTGCCTAGTTCAGGATAGGGAGAAATAATCAAAATCCCGTTATGACCCAAAATTCCACTAGCTTGTTTCTCAATTTCTTGGAGAGTCAGTCTTTTGGTTAAAAATTTCAAGATAAATCTGAAGCCTAACAGGCGAAAAATTTTCCAAGGTTGTTTACGGTTGAAAATAACCTCGTCCATAATCCAGCGAGAATCAGCAATCGCCTCAGGACTAGCCATGATAATATTACCGCCAGTAAAGGTGCCTTCTTTCAACTTAAAGTAGGTGCGTAC
>JAAZLB010000148.1 GCA_012799535.1 Bacillota bacterium
GAAGAACGTTGGGCCAAACGGATTAGTGAGTTTATTGTGTCCGAACGGGATCAAAATCCCATTGAGACAACTGGGGACTTGGTGGAAGTAATAAAAAAAGCGGTTCCCGTCGGGGCTAGGGAGAGGGGGGTACATCCTGCTAGGCGCACCTTTCAAGCCTTGCGAATTGCAGTTAATGATGAATTAGGTGCCCTTGAAGAAGCCTTGGTACACGCGGTTGACATGCTTAGTTTAGGTGGAAGGTTGGCAGTGATTACCTTCCATTCATTGGAAGACAGAATTGTTAAAAACTATTTTCAAGACCAATTAGGCAAATGTACTTGCCCCCCAGATTTACCGATTTGTGTTTGCGAAAATGAGCCTAAGGCTCGTTTAGTGAATAAAAAACCAATTGTAGCTTCTCCACTAGAAGTGGAGAGCAATCCCAGGGCTAGAAGTGCGAAACTACGAGTGCTGGAGAAACTATAAGGAGGCGTAGACGGATGGCTGCAGCGAGACAGTTAGTAGACCCATACATAGAGTATAATGAGCCGGTTATCAAAAATCTCAAACCCAGTCGGAAACCGAAAAAGCGAAGGGTACCGGCTACGGTAAAAGTTTGCTGTATTGCTGCATTGTGCGTGGCTCTTTCTTTACTCTATCTCCAACAGCAAGTCTCTTTCTATTATTTAAATATGGAGTTAGCTCAATTACAAGAGCAGGTAAATATCTTAGAACAAAGAAATGATCACCTAATGCTTAATTTAGAGTCCCAGCGTTCGTTACAGAAGATCGAACAACTGGCCCGGAAAGAATTGGGTATGGTAGAACCTGAGCGGGTAACCAGTCTAGTTCTGGAGTCGGCTAGTTCTATTCCCACTCAGGGAGGACGCTGGATCGATAATTCCCCGGAGCGCGTCCCGAGTCAGGGGGTTTTCGCAACTTTGGCAGGCTGGTTTAACAAAGCGTTCCCGCTAGGAGGAGTAGAAGCTGGCACGTTACGACGTAAATAAATTGCGTTTAAAGCGCACTCTAATAATTTTTGTCTTGTGGTCCCTAGGATTTATTGCCTTAGGAGGGCGTTTGTTTTATCTACAGGTAATTCGTGGTGATGAATATGGGCAAATGGCCCAAGCCCAGAGGATGCGTCCGCAAGCGATTGATCCCCAACGGGGCAATATTCTTGATCGTAATTATAAAACCTTAGCTGTGAGCATAGGAGCCGATGCGGTGTACGCCCTACCGGAAAGTATCAAAGATTTGGAGGGAACGGCACGACAGTTGGCTCCTTATTTGGATATGTCCGAAACCGATTTATTCAAACTCTTACAGTCTAAAAAGACAGGGAGCATTTGGTTGGCAAGGGGACTTACTCCTGAAAATGCGCAATTAATTAAATCTTTAGCTTTACCTGGTATTCGGATTATTAAACGCCCACAACGCTATTACCCCCAAGGCTCTTTAGCTGCACATGTCTTAGGCATTGCCGGTTCGGATAATCAAGGTCTTGAGGGAATAGAATATTATTATGAATCCACCTTAAAGGGAGTACCAGGACAATTGTCTACTGAGCGGGATGCAGCTCAGCGGGAAATTCCGGGAGGGGCTAGTGAGTTTATTCCACCTCAAGCAGGTTATGATTTGGTTTTAACCATCGATTCGGTGATTCAATACCAAGTGGAAACCAAGCTTGAGGAGGCGGTTCGCTCTACAAAAAGTGATCGGGGTTTAATTCTAGTAATGGAACCTCATACAGGTGAAATCTTGGCTAACGCCATCTTTCCCACTTTTGATCCGAATAATTATCAGCAAGCAACAACGGATCGGAGGCGTAATGTAGCCATTACTGACCAGTACGAGCCTGGGTCCACTTTTAAATTTGTTACAGCTGCAGCCAGTCTTGACTTAGGCCTTACTCACAATAATAGAACTTTTAATAGTGGCGCCTATTGGGAAGTAGGGGGAGGACGGGTCCGTAACTCTGATGGGCGTACCAATGGGAATATTACCTTTTTAGAGGCAATTGAGCGTTCTGACAATATTGTCTTTGCTCAACTAGCAGTAGAAATGGGAGCGGAACGATTTTACCCTTATATTCGTGAATTTGGTTTTGGCCAACGTCTCGGGATCGACTTTCCTGGCGAGGTTAACGGTACTGTAGCTTCTCCTACCCGTAGTGGACAACTTTTGCAATGGGCTAATACTGGATTTGGGCAAGGCATTGCCGTAACCCCATTGCAACTATTGACTGCAGTGAGCGCTATTGCTAATGGTGGCGAGATCATGCGACCTCATTTTGTAAAGGAAGTAAGGGATAGTCAAGGAAAATTGGTGCAGACAATTGAACCAGAGGTTTTGGGGAGGGCAGTGAGTGAAAGCACCGCTAGGCAAGTTAGTGAGTTGCTTCGCTCAGTAGTGGTTAACGGTAATGGTAATCGGGCAGATCTACCTGGGTATTACGTGGCTGGGAAAACTGGCACTGCAGAAGTGCCCAAGGGCGGTTCTTATGGTGAAGAACGAATCGCTTCTTTCATCGGCTTTGCCCCTGTAGATGATCCTGCCTTGGCTGTTCTGGTGGTGTTGTATAATCCCAAGGTAGAATTGGCCTATGGTGGTGTGTTGGCAGCACCGGTTTTTAGAGAGGTAATGGAGGAAAGTCTAGAATATCTTGGTGTTAAACGTCGTCAGGAGAAAAAAGAGCGTTCCCCATTGGTAATTGTTCCCAACGTAGCCAATTATTCGAAGAATGAAGCTCAAGCTCGCTTAGAACAAGCTAACTTGCGTTGGTTTTTTGAGGGGGAGGGGGCTTTAGTAGCAGATCAAACCCCTAGTCCGGGGGCTAGGGTTCCTGCTCAAACTGCCATCCATCTGTTTTTTTATGACCCAGAAGCCCAAGAGGAGGTTATTGTTCCCTCGGTAATGGGGTTAAGTATGCGGGATGCTTCGCAAAAGTTGGCTGAGGCGGGGCTAAAGATCAGAATTGATGGAAGTGGGATCGCCTACAACCAGTCCCCAAAAGCCGGCACTAAGCTTCCCAAAGGTGCCACTGTAGAAGTAAACTTTAAACTTTAGACTTTAGACTCCAAGGAGGACGCCATGGATCTTCAACAGCTATTGCAGGGACTAGATTATGAATTACGAGGCACTTCACTGGAGATTTCTGGGTTAAGTTATGATTCGCGCCAGGTAGTACCTGGTGATCTCTTCGTGGCCATTCGAGGTTTCCAAGTGGATGGCCATGATTTTATTCAGCAAGCTCAGGCCAACGGGGCTGTTGCCATCATGGTGGAACATCCTATGTCAACTTGTGATTTGCCACAGATAATTGTGTCTAATACCAGGTTCGCCCTAGGAGTTGCTAGTGCCAATTTTTATCAGCACCCTGGGGACAAACTGAAGATTTTGGGAATTACAGGTACCAATGGGAAAACCACTAGCACTTATATAGTGAAATCAATCTTAGAACAAGCGGGTTATAAAGTTGGATTAATCGGTACTATTCAAATTCTAATTGGAGATGAAAGTATTGAATCCAGTAGGACTACCCCCGAATCGTTGGATTTACAGAGGATCTTGGCTCGCATGGTAGAAGCAAAGGTTGATTTTGTGGTTATGGAAGTCTCTTCCCATGCCCTAGAGCTAGAGCGGACCGCTGGTCTTTCATTTGCTGGGGCTCTATTTACTAATTTATCCCAGGATCATTTGGATTTCCACTCCAATATTGAAGAATATTTCCAGGCCAAAGCCAAGCTCTTTCGCTCTTTACAGGGTAGTGCAGTTATTAATGGAGATGATGAGTGGGGATTAAAACTCAAGGGACTTTGTCAAGATTCTGTCCTAAGTTATGGGGTGGATAATATCGTGGATTTTCAAGCTCGGAAGATCCAGTTGGAAAAAGCCGGAGTTTCTTATATACTGGATAGTGAGATAGGGCAAATTCCCATCAATCTTAGGCTTACTGGGTATTTCAATGTCTACAATTCTCTCGGAGCAGCAACTCTCTGTTGGAGCCAAGGAGTATCTATAGAGGATATTAAAGCTGGCTTGGAGGCAGTTACTGGAGTTCCAGGGCGTTTTCAGAGGATTGACAATGCTGCAGGCTTAAA
>JAAZLB010000149.1 GCA_012799535.1 Bacillota bacterium
AGTAAATTGATAACCATCTTACTTCCATAACCTAAGGTCATAAGCTCAGTAAACAACTCCCCAAAGTCTGGGTAATTCACCAAAAAAGTGGCTTCATAACGGGAAAGACTCCATTCTTTCTCTAAACGCCAGAGCCGTTCTAAGGGTAATTCGGGAATCCCTGCCTGAATTAAAGCTACCCAAGCAGGATTAAGTTGTAAAGGTGGTAAATCTGGTTCAGGGAAAAATCGATAGTCAGGGGCATCCGCCTTAGAACGCATAGACATGGTCTTACCGGCCCGCTCATTCCAAGTGCGACTCTCTTGCCGAATAGTGCCACCCCTATCTAAAATTGCACTTTGGCGTTTTTCCTCATATTCTAAGACTCGCTCTAGAGCACGGAAGGAATTTAAGTTCTTAATTTCCACCTTGGTACCTAGCACGTCACTACCTTTGGGCTTTAGGGAAATATTCGCATCACAACGTAAGGAACCTTCTTCCATCTTTGTGTCCGAAACCCCAATATAGCTTAATAAGAGGCGCAGCTGCTCTAAGAACAAGCGAGCCTGTTTTGGATAGTGTATATCGGGGGCTGTAACAATTTCAATCAGGGGAATTCCCGCCCGATTATAATCCACCAAGGAGTACTCTGAATCTACAATCGTACTACCACTATGGACCAACTTCCCCGCTTCCTCTTCCATGTGAATCCGAGTAATGGTGGTTTTAAATAATTGATCATCACAATAATACTCTAAATACCCCTCTGTACACAGGGGTAAAGCTTCTTGAGTGACCTGATAAGCTTTAGGCAAATCGGGATAAAAGTAGTTTTTGCGATCAAATTTGCTGAAATAGTTAACCTGGCAATTCAGGGCCAAACCAGCCTTCACCGCGTATTCTACCGCCTTTTCATTGAGAAGGGGTAGACTACCTGGCAAACCTAGGCAGGTAGGACAACATTGACTATTAGGTGGTGCCCCAAAGGCGGTAGAGCAGCTACATAAGAATTTGCTGTCCGTTAATAAGGCCACATGAATTTCTAAGCCAATGACCGTATCATATTTTTTCACCTTGAACCCCTCCTAAGCTTTGTTCTAAGGCGTAAGCCACCTGCAGGATCAGTTCTTCTTGAAAATGATCGCCCATAATTTGAATCCCAATGGGTAAACCCTGACTGTCCACTCCACAGGGAAGGCTTAAAGCGGGGACCCCACTCAGATTGGCCATGGCTGTGAATAAATCAGAAAGATACATCTCTAAAGGATTACGCTTTTCCCCTATTTTAAAGGCAGTGCTAGGGGTAGTTGGGGTAATAATAACATCCACCTGGTCCAAGGCTTCCGCCACATCCTGTCTTATTAGGGTCCGTACCCTTTGGGCTTGCTCGTAATAAGCCTCGTAATGGCTAGCACTTAAAACATAAGTACCGAGCATAATCCGGCGTTTCACTTCCGCCCCGAAGCCTGCTGCCCGACTTTTGGCAAACATGGTATTACTATCCTCCGCTTCCACCCTTTTTCCATAACGAACTCCATCATAGCGTGCTAACGAGGAACTAGCTTCTGCCGTGACAATGGTTAAATAGGTGTCAATGGCATAGATATTAGTTGCCAGAGAAAGAGGTGCTAATTTGGCACCCAAGTCCTCCAACAGCTTCAAGCTCTTGCCCACCCCTTGCTCCACTTCTGGGTGGAGGCCGGAGCTGAAAAACTCCTCAGGCACCCCAATTTTCAAGCCACGCAACACCTCTCTGTTCCAGTTGGGAACTTTGAAGGGCTCCCCATTAGCAGAGGTAGCATCCTTAGGATCTGCACCTGCGATTAACGAAAACAAGATGGCCGCATCTTCCACTGTATTGGCCAAGGGACCCACCTGATCCAAAGAGGGAGCTAAGGCCACCACCCCATAGCGGGAGACTCGCCCATAGGTTGGTTTCAAACCTACTACCCCACAAAAGGAAGCAGGCTGGCGAATGGATCCACCTGTATCAGTCCCTAAAGACCAGGGGGCTTGTCCCGCAGCTACTGCAGCAGCAGAACCCCCACTAGATCCTCCTGAGACCCTCCCTCTATCGTGTGGATTTTTGGTTACTCCAAAGGCAGAATACTCTGTAGAAGAGCCCATGGCAAACTCATCGAGATTGGTCTTGCCTAAGATGGGTAGACCAGCTCCCCGTAACCTAGTCACAACAGTAGCATCATAGAGGGGTTGATAATTGTGAAGAAATTTTGAAGCACAAGTGGTTCTTAAGCCTTGGGTGGAAATATTATCCTTCACAGCCAAAGGAATCCCATCCCAAGGGGATAATTCCTCACCTTTGTGACGCCGAGCATCTGAAGCGTGGGCCGCCTGAAGGGCTCCCCCCTCATCGATTGTAATAAAGGCGTTTAACTCTTCATTCTCCTGATTAATCTTGGTCAGATAATGCTGGACCAATTCTACACTGGAAACCTCTTTAGTGCGGAGCATCTGGGCTAGTTTTCTCATGCCTGTTCCTCCACAATGCGGGGTACTTTAAAGAATCCATTAGAGATGGCTGGTCCCATAGCTAAGACTTCCCTTTGATCTAGGCTAGTGCCCACCTGATCCTCCCGTAACTCGTGGGTGATAGCCACCGCGTGGGATGTACCCTCAAGTTTAGAAACATCCACTTGTTGCAGTTTAGCGCCAGAAGTCAGAAACCCGGTAAGATCCTGCTGATATTGAGCAATTTCCGCCTCACTCAATTCTAAACGGGCCAGTCTGGCAATGCGCATTACTTCCTGACGATCAATCAAGTTGCACTCCCCTTTCCCCTAAAAAATCCATTAGTTCTTGTTCTGACAAAACCGGAATCCCTAACTCTTGAGCACGGGTTAGCTTACTTCCTCCACCAGGTCCTGCCACTAGATAGCTAGTTTTCTTACTGACACTACCTGTCACATTAGCTCCTAAGTTACGGAGCAATCCCTCAATCTCACTTCGGGAAAAGGCCTCTAAACGTCCGGTGACGACAAATGTATGCCCCTCCAGAACCTGCTCAGCTAAATCTCCCTCAGCAGGTAGCTCCAAGCGCACGCCCACCTCTTTAAGTTCTTGAATCAACTGCTGGTTATCTTCGTCAGCAAAATAGTCTAAAATGGATTGGGCAATTTTCTCACCCACCGTGGGAATTTCTAGAAGTTCCTCCTTAGTAAGACTAGCTAAGCGATCCAAACTTGAGGTTGCTTGGGCCAATTCCCGAGCTACCTCTGCACCAACGAGACGGATCCCTAAACCAAAGAGTACCCTGGACAAGGGCCGCTCCTTACTCCCCTCAATGGCGGCTAAGAGATTATCAGC
>JAAZLB010000150.1 GCA_012799535.1 Bacillota bacterium
AGGAATGGGAAACCGTTAAGGGTGACATTTCCGTGGATACAACTAACGAGCTTGATCTAGAGGGCATTGTAGATTTATTGTTGTGTCTTGTCTAATGAAGGAAAACGATCTGGAACCATGTATAGGGAAGGGCAAGGCTTCCACACCTTAACAAACAAAGATGAATGGTCTCTCATAACCACTATGCGTGGATTTTTCAGTTGAAACGTGGAATCAACTCCACTTAGCTGCGACTTAACAGAACGACCGCTTTTGGACAGTCTCTCGGATTACAAGGGAATCTGCACAAAACGACTCATTGGGTAGGCAGAGGACCGTTGCCGGAAAAGGTTTTGTTGGGCCAGCTAAATCTGCAAAAGGGGAGATTTGCTTTGAGTAAGAAGGTGGATTACAAAAAAGATTTCAAGCACTTCTATCTGCCAAAGACGTTTCCAGAAATAGTGGAAGTACCGAGGATGCCTTTCTTTACGGTTAGTGGTTCTGGGGATCCTAATGGCGAGGAGTTTGCCAAGGCGACAGAAGCTTTGTACAGTTTGAGTTATGCGGTGAGAATGTCTTACAAGAGTGATGATGTGCCGGATGGATACTATGAATACACGGTTTTTCCCCTCGAGGGTGTGTGGGACTTGCTTGATCGCTCCAAGCCTGCGACAGATAAAAGCAATTTTAAGTATACGGTCATGATCCGTCAACCTGATTTCTTGACTGAACAATTGTTTGAGCGGTTTTTGGAACAGACAAAGAGGAAGAAGTCAAACCCATTTCTTGAGAAAATCCGCTTTGAACAAATGGCAGATGGCTTGAGTTGTCAAATGATGCATATTGGTAGTTTTGACGATGAACCGAAGAGTTTTGCGCGAATGGAAGAGTTCTGTAAAGAACGTGGATTTATCCGTACAAGCAAAATTCATCGGGAGATTTATTTGTCAGACCCTCGCAAGACTGAATCAGAAAAATTGAAGACAGTGTTAAGATTCCCTGTGGAAAAAGCTGATAGTCGGTTTTAGCAGGTACCTATCGGCAAGTCGACAAAAAACAGAAAGATTAACTTGACATTCACCCTGCCTTGTGTTTAAATTATAGCCAATTTAGGAAGTAAAGACGATGAAGAGCAGAGTACATGGAAGAAGTTCTCTTAGCGAATTGGGGATGGTGGAAGCTCAATAGAACTATTCGTGGAATGACAACTTGGAGTTGCCATCTAATCAAAAAGGATGGGCCGGTTTCTACCGTTACCTGGACAAAAGATAACTCTTGTAAGAGTGAAATTTGGGTGGCACCGCGATTGATCTCGTCCCATAGGGACAGGATTTTTTTGTAGCAAGAGTTAACTAGGGTGGTACCGCGTCTATCTTGCGCCCCTAGCCAATTACGGCTAGGGGTAATTTTAATTGAGGAGGAAAAAGGATGAAACGAGTTTTGGTCAGTGAACTAAGCAATCACCGTGGTGCGGAAGTGATGTTACGGGGATGGGTGTACCGGATTCGAGAGTTAAGTAAAGTGACTTTTTTGGTTTTGCGGGATCGGACTGGGATGATCCAAGTAGCCATGGAGCCTAGCTTGCTAGGCGGAGTGCAACTCTCCGTAGAAAGCGTTGTGGAAATAAGAGGAGTGGTTCGTAATGAACCAAGGGCCGCACTGGGATATGAAATCGAGGCTCATGAGCTCAAAGTACTTGCTTTAGCTGAAGCCTTACCAATTAGCGTTAATGGGCCTACACTAGAGGCTGCACCGGAAACCATTCTTGATTACAGAGTTCTTAGTCTGCGGCACGCCAAAACAAATCCTATCTTTAAAATTCAGGCTGCCTTAGTGCGGGGTTTTCAAATGTTCTTAGATAAAGAAGGTTTCTTACAAATCTTTACGCCCAAGATCGTGGCCAGTGGAACTGAGGGGGGCACAGAACTCTTTAGCCTCCAGTATTTCGAGACCAAGGCCTATTTGGCCCAGAGTCCTCAGTTCTATAAGCAAATGATGATTGGTGCCGGCTATGAACGAGTTTATGAAGTAGGGCAAGTTTACAGAGCGGAAAAGCATTCCACTTCCCGTCATCTCAACGAATACGTGAGCTTAGACTTGGAGCTGGCTTTCATTGACAACGAACACGACATCATGGATCTGCAAAATCGGCTTTTGGCTTTCATGTTCGAGTATGTGCTCCAAGAATGTTCTGAAGAACTGGAGGAATTGGGTGTGAATCTACCATCTGTGCCCACCATTCCAAGGATTCCTCTTCTTGAGGCCATAGAAATTTTGGAAAGAGAATACGGAAAAATCCATGAGGAGCCGGATTTGGATCCGGAAGGAGAACGACTTCTTAACAAGTATATCTTAGACATTACCGGTAGCGAATTTGTTTATGTGACTGACTACCCTTGGGCGAAACGTCCTATGTATACCATGCCAAAGGGTGAGGGACTAACCAGAAGCTTTGACCTTTTGTTTCGGGGATTGGAAATCACCACTGGCGGACAACGCATTCACACCTATGAGCTATTGGAAGCTAACATGATCAAGAAAGGTCTCAATCCCCAAGACTATTCAGGATA
>JAAZLB010000151.1 GCA_012799535.1 Bacillota bacterium
GTTTTGTTGAAGATAAATGGGAACCGCATCCTCTGCGACCTTTTGGAACACGAGTGTGTCAATGTTGGGCTTACCAAAGAAGTAATCTTCATTAGCTTTGAGAATAACGTGTTGATCCGTTAAGAACTCTACGAATTTAAAGGGACCAGACCCAATGGGATGTAAGTTGAAAGAAGACTTCTCCAGCTCCCCAACGGGAATGTCCTTTAAAATATGGCTTGGTAAGATACCATAGGTGAAGGCCACTAACAGTGGTGCATAGGGTTCATTTGTAGTAAACTTAATTGTATATTTATCCACAACTTCAATACCTGGCACCTCAGTGGTCTTCCCTGCTTTATAATCTTCCGCACCAACTAGGACCTTAAAATTTCCAAAGCGCACTCCTGTGTACTCAGGATGTAAAATGGTTTTGTATGTGTAGGCTACGTCATCTGCGGTGAGCTCTACCCCATCATGAAACTTGATACCTTCGTGGAGATAAAAGGTAATGGAAAGTTGATCGTCTGAAATCTCCCAACTTTTAGCTACCCGTGGTTGGGGTTGGAGTTGGGCATCGATGTAGATCAAACCATCGTAGACTTGGGTAATAATGAAATTATCATAGCGTTCAGTGTACAGAATAGGGTTAAACATACCGCGGGGATTCACTGTGAGCCCATAACGGAAGGTTTGCTCCGCAAAGGCTAATGATGAAAAAGCCAGTGTAATCAGTAAAACGGAAACAACTACTTTATTCATAGTACTCCTCCTAGTTCTTGTTTTTAAATGGATTGCTCTTTGTATTCTGCATACTTATACATAATCCTTGTTTGTTTTTACATATAACATCTTTTAACAAAAAAATCCAGCTTCGTGACAAAAAGTCGCGAAACTGGATCTTAGGTTTAGAAATGTAGTTCTGAAAGTTTATCCGGCTACAACTAGGGTGCTTACGAACTTCTGAATTTCGGAGGCGTTAGGAAAGAGCTGGAACCGATCATTCTCCCCCACCACGAGAGTTGGTGCTTGCCTTACTCCATACCTAGCCACTAAATCGGGACGGGTCTCCGCCTCAATCATAGTGTAGGTAACCTGGCTCTTATCAAGCATGGCCATAGCCAGCTTACAATTGGGACAGTTCTTGGTAGTGAAAAGCATTACCTCACCTGTTAACAATCGGGGCATGCCTTGCTCTACCCTTTCAGGTTCTTTTCTATTATTGGTCCCCTTGTTATTAGCAATATTGTAAACCTTACGTTCTCTATATTCTTGAGCCTTTCCCGCGTTCCAGTTAGCCACCGGACGATAATAACCGGTAATCCGACTATAAACTTCTGTTACTTGTCCACATTCGGGGCAAGTAAATTGTTCTCCCGCTAGATACCCGTGGTTTTTACACACTGAATAGGTTGGTGATAGGGTGTAATAAGGGAGATGGTAGTTTTCTGCGATAGTTCGAACCAAAGCAGCAGCCGATTGCCAGGTGGGTAGCTTTTCTCCCAGAAATGCATGGAACACGGTGCCCGATGTGTATAGAGTTTGGAGTTCGTCCTGAATATCAAGGGCTGTAAATACATCTTCTGTAAATGAGACAGGTAGATGGGAACTGTTGGTGTAATATGGTGTTTCCGCATCAGTTGCGGTGATGATATCTGGGTACCGCTTTACGTCATGCTTTGCTAACCGGTACATGGTAGACTCCGCTGGAGTAGCCTCTAAGTTATAAAGATCCCCATAAAGTTCTTGATAATCAGACAGACGTTCCCGCATGTGATTTAATACTTCTTTGGCGAAGTCTTGGGTCTCTTTATGGGTAAGGTCCTTTCTCAGCCAGTTAGCATTGAGCCCTACCTCATTCATGCCTAAAAGCCCGATGGTGGAAAAGTGGTTGTCAAAGGTGCCTAAGTAGCGCTTAGTGTAAGGATAAAGTCCCTCCTCTAA
>JAAZLB010000015.1 GCA_012799535.1 Bacillota bacterium
ACTTTCCCATTTTCCAAGGTACCCTTGATGATCTTCGGGGACAACCTCAGATTATTGTAGCTAATATTGTAGCCCATGTGATTGGCCCTATGCTACCACAAGTTTACGAGGTGCTCCAGCCAGGTGGATTTTTTATTGCCTCCGGTGTAATTCAAGATCGGGACCAAGAAATTCTTGGCCTTGCAGAACAGGCCGGTTTACGTTTGCTCCGCCGTGTGCAACGGGATGAATGGGTAAGCTACCTATTCCAAAGGGGTGAATAATTTGGCGCGTTTTTTTCTCCACAATGATCAAATAGCAGATCAGGTGGTGACCATTATCGGTGATGACGCCCATCACATTTCTCGGGTTTTACGGCTCCAACCAGGGGATGTAATTGAATGTGTAGATGAAGATGAATATCTTCATGTAGTGGAATTAAAGCAGTTGGGCCACACCATTACTGGTCAGGTGCTAACAACCTCCAAGGTGTCCCAAGAGTCGCCCTTGCACCTTACCCTATTTCAAGGCTTGGCAAAAGGTGATAAAATGGATCTGGTCATGCAAAAAGCGGTTGAATTGGGGGTGCAGGAAATTGTTCCCTTTACTTCTCGATACACCGTAGTGAAGTTGACCGAAAAACAAGCCATAAGCAGACAAGAACGTTGGGAACGCATTGCCTATGAAGCAGCGAAGCAATCTGGGCGTACTCGTTTACCAACTATCCATAAACTGCAGGGTTTCCCGGAAGTGCTCGCAAGTATCAAAGACCGTACTGCCCGAGGGGAATTGGTTTTTCTCGCCTATGAAGGGGAAGTACAACAGAGACTTAAAGGTATTGAGCTAGCACAACCTAGCTTTGCCTCGGTACTTATTGGTCCCGAAGGGGGATTTTCTGAGGAGGAAGTAGGGGACTTAATTGAGGTTGGGGCTGAATCGTTATCCCTCGGACCCCGAATTCTAAGGACGGAGACTGCAGGTATAGTTGCCTTGAGTTTGCTAGGCTACAAATGGGGAGATTTAGGATAATGTCAGAAAAAAGGCTAGCCACCGTTACACTAGGGTGTAAGGTGAATCAATATGACACAGATAGTGTAGTGACTCAGTTTTTAGAGGCAGGCTACAAGGTCGTTGATTTTAATGAAGAGGCAGATGTTTATCTAATTAACACTTGTACCGTTACTAACTTAGGCGATCGAAAATCCCGTCAAATGATTCGTCGTGCCGCGAAACGGAATCCTCAAGGGAAGATTGTAGTAATGGGGTGTCTAGCCCAAACTACTCCTGAAGAGGTAGCTGCTTTAGAAGGGGTTACTTTAGTCGTAGGTACTCAAGGACGGGGGCGTATTCTTGAGGAAATACAAGCCTTAGAACGGGGAGAACAGGCTTCTTTAGTGGACGATATTTTTCAAATTACTGACTTTGAGGATCTGCCTGCCTTAGATTTTTCTGGTCGGACTAGGGCTACTTTAAAGATTCAAGATGGTTGTAATCAATTTTGTACCTATTGTCGAGTGCCCTTTGCCCGGGGAAGAAGTCGGAGTCGAGAGCGGGAGAGTGTCTTAGCACAGGTGGAAAAGTTAGTGGCAGAAGGTTATGGGGAAATAGTTTTAACCGGGATCCACCTCGGTCTTTACGGTGAAGATTTGGACCCCCCTTTAAGCCTGGCCCAAATTAGTAGAGAAATTGCAGAAACTCCCGGTCTAGCCCGCTTAAGAATTAGCTCTGTTGATCCCCATGAGGTTACAGATGAATTGCTTGATTTGCTTGTGCGACATCCAGTCTTATGCCGTCATTTGCATATTCCCTTGCAAAGTGGTAGTAATCGGGTTTTGGAACGGATGAAGCGTAATTATTCTCGGGAAGATTTTTTGGAAATTGTCCATAAAATCCGCTCCCAGATTCCAGAAGTTGCTATCACCACAGATATTATGGTGGGTTTTCCTGGAGAAACAGACCAAGATTTCTTAGATACCCTTTCCTTAGCAGAAGAAGTGGCCTTCAGTAAGATCCACGTCTTTCAATACTCTCCACGGGAGGGAACAGTGGCCGCACGCTTTGCAGACCAGATTCCAGGCCAATTGAAGGAAAAACGTAGCAAACGTCTAATTGAACTAGGTAATACTTTAGCCCAAAAGTTTCATAGTTCTTTTGTAGGACAAGAAGTGGAAGTTTTAGTGGAGCAACAAAGCAAGACAGAAGGAACTGGGCATACAGATAATTACCTGCGCGTCACTTTCCCTTTAGATCAGGAGTTGGACTTGGTAGGTGGGATTGTTGCAGTTAGGATTGTTTCAGCAGATCTGGAAGGGGTTCAAGGTGAATTGACTAACTAAGGAAGGGTGAAGGAAGTGCATAGTGATTGTCTTTTTTGTAAAATCGCCCGAGGTGAATTAGGTACTGAACTTGTACTCGAAACGGAAAATTTTGTGGCTTTTCGAGATATTAACCCTCAGGCACCAACCCATATTTTAGTGATTCCCCGGGAGCATATTGCCAGCCTCGATCAACTAGAGCCAAGACACGGGGAAATCATGGGGGAGGCGCTTCTTGCGATTCAAACTTTGGCTAAACAAGAAAACTTGGATCAAGGTTACCGGGTTGTGGTCAACACAGGAAGCCACGGTGGACAAAGTGTAGCCCATCTTCACTTTCATCTTTTAGGTGGTCGCTCTTTGCAATGGCCTCCCGGTTAAATCTTGACCAGTGGTGGAGAATAGATTATAATAAATGTGATATTATGCCGAAGGCGCCCAAAGACGCAGTAAGCATTGGAAGGAGGGATACTGATGGCAGAAGTAAAAGTAGGTAAAAACGAATCCCTCGATAATGCGTTGCGCCGTTTTAAAAGGGAGATTCGGATGTCAGGTGTTTTATCCGAGGCTAGAAAACGGGAACATTATGAGAAACCTAGCGTGAAGAAGAAGAAAAAATCCGAGGCCGCTAGAAAGCGGAAGTATCGTTAGTAAACCAAGGCTCGATGTCGAAAGATATCGGGCCCTTTTTGGAAGGAGGGCTAAGCATGAAGAGGCTCAGAGTTGGAATGGTTGGGGTTTTACTGTTGCTCTTAGTTCTTGGAGGGCAAATGGCACATGCAACTGCACCTCGAGTATATTCACTGCCCATCCAAGGGGAAATCGAATCTGGTTTAGCTGCATTTATTGCCCGTGGTTTAGCAATTGCAGAACGGAATGATGGAATTTTGCTTTTAGAAATTAACACCTTCGGTGGTCGGGTGGATGCAGCAACGGAGATTAAAGATCATTTACTCAAAGCTAAGGTTCCAGTCATCGCCTATGTAAGTGAAAGGGCCTGGTCTGCCGGTGCTTTAATTGCCCTCTCCGCGCCACAAGTGGCCATGGCACCTGGTAGTAGTATGGGGGCTGCAGAACCTCGCCCCATGGATGAAAAGACTGTCTCTGCTCTCAGGGCTGAATTTGAGGCCACCGCGGGCAGGGCTGGGCGGGATCCTCGCTTAGCAGGTGCTATGGTGGATGCTGATCTAGCCATTGAAGGCTTGGTAGAGAAGGGTAAGATTTTGACTCTATCCGCGGAAAATGCAGTAGAATGGGGTATGGCGGATGTTCTGGCTAATAGTCGCCATGAGGTCTTAGCCCATTTCGGTTATGAGAACTATGAGCTAATTCCCCTGAAACCCCATTGGGCGGAGCGGATTGCCCGTTTTATTACTAATTCCACCATTAGTTCCTTACTACTAACTTTAGGATTTTTAGGTTTGGTCTTTGAAATTACCACACCTGGCTGGGGCGTACCTGGTACTGGGGGACTGATTGCCCTGGTTCTTTTCTTCGGCGGCCGTTATGTTACAGGCTTAGCGGGTTTTGAAGAAATTGGTCTGTTTATTCTCGGAATCTTACTCTTGATTTTAGAAATTTTTGTAATTCCTGGCTTTGGTCTCGCGGGAATTTTGGGCATTATTGCGGTTATAGTAAGTGTAGTCTTGGTTTTTGGCAACGTATATGCCGCCTTAATTAGCCTGTTTATTGCCCTTTCCGTAAGCATCGTAGCCTTCATTTTGTTGTGGAAGAGAGTTAAACAGAGTAGTTTTTGGCAGCGTTTAGTCTTATCCCATAGCGAAACAAAGGATGGAGGTTACAAGGCCCCACCAGATTTTACTCATCTTCTTGGCCAACAAGGTGTAAGCCTAACACCCTTGAGGCCTGCAGGAACTGTTATGATTGGGGACGTTAGATATGATGTGGTTTCAGAAGGTGGTTTTGTTGCAGAGAATTCTTTGGTTGAAGTGGTTTTGTTAGAAGGAACTAGGGTTGTTGTTCGGGAAGTAAATAAAGAATAAAGTATTGAGGGAGGTTGAAGTATGTCCTTATTTTTAACAGGTCTACCTTTGTTGATTCTTCTAGTCTTGTTGGTACTGTTTTTTAGCTTTGTACCTGTAGGTTTATGGATCTCGGCGATTGCTGCAGGTGTCAATGTAAACCTGATTAGCCTTGTGGGGATGCGTTTACGCAGAGTTGCTCCAAGTCGTATTATTCTCCCCTTTATTAAAGCTCAAAAGGGTGGGGTGGAGACTACTATTGACAAATTAGAAGCCCACTTTCTAGCTGGCGGAAACGTGGATAATGTGGTGGATGCCTTAATCGCGGCCCACCGTGCCGATATTCCCCTAACTTTTGAACGGGCTGCTGCCATTGACTTAGCAGGTAGAAATGTTTTAGAAGCGGTGCAAATGAGTGTTAATCCTAAGGTGATTGAAACACCCCTGATTTCAGCAGTAGCTAAAGACGGTATAGAGCTGAAGGCTAAAGCTCGGGTTACTGTTCGGGCCAACATTGAGCGTTTAGTTGGTGGTGCAGGTGAAGCTACCATTATTGCCCGGGTGGGCGAAGGGATTGTTACCACAGTAGGATCGAGTGAAAGCCATGCTGATGTTTTAGAAAACCCTGACAAAATCTCCCGGATGGTTTTAAGCAAAGGTCTAGACTCAGGTACCGCCTTTGAGATTCTTTCCATTGACATTGCTGATGTTGATGTAGGGCGTAATATTGGTGCCCGTTTGCAGATGGATCAGGCGGAGGCGGATAAGAATATCGCTCAAGCTAAAGCAGCAGAAAGACGCTTTGCAGCCCAAGCCCGTGAGCAGGAAATGAAGGCCCAAACTCAAGAGATGAGGGCTCATGTTGTGGAAGCGGAGGCAGAAGTGCCGAAGGCTTTGGCACAAGCTTTGCGGGAAGGGAAGCTAGGGGTAATGGATTACTATAATATGCAAAATGTTATGGCTGATACTCGAATGAGAGAAAGCATCGGCAAGACAAATCCAGATCAAGAATTTGGTTCGAGTGACGAAGAACCACTACGGTAGGTGAAT
>JAAZLB010000152.1 GCA_012799535.1 Bacillota bacterium
TATAATGTGACATTTGCGATCTTTTGCACTTTACTACACAACAAAGGGGTGATTGAGCAAGAGGTGTAGTTGTCTAGATTTACGTAGAAAACAAAAAAGGAAGGTGACTTGTGTGTTTAGCCGTAGGTTGACTGTTAGTCTGTTGGTGACAACTCTTTTGCTGGCCATGGTTTTCAGCGTCAGTGCAAACGAAGTTCCTAAAGCAACTTGGGTTGATGAAGTTATCATCGTAGAAGAACCATCGGTAACTACCGCCGTCTCCCGGTTGCAAGCAGGTGATCTTGACGTCTATGCTACAACATCGTCTGAACCTGTCCCATTCGCCACTATACGTAACGATCCAAACCTCGACTACTATCAAACATTTGGATCTTATAGCGAACTCACGTTTAATCCGGTGGGACCAGAATTCACCGATGGCCGTTTAAATCCATTTGGTATTCGAAAAATTCGGGAAGCATCAAACATGCTCATCGATCGTGACTACATCGCCCAAGAGTTATATGGTGGCTTAGCCCTTCCAAAATATAACATGTTGAATAATGCCTATGTTGACTATTCCCGAGTTGTAGAAACAGCCCGTGCCCTCGAAGTTAAGTACGCCTATAACTTTGATGCAGCTAAGGAAATAATTCATGCAGAAATGCTCCAGGCTGGCGCCACACTCGTAAATGACAAGTGGCATTATGAAGGTAAACCAATTGAGATCTTAATCCTAGCTCGAAGCGAAGACCAACGTCGTCTAGTTGGTGACTACATTGCTGAACAGCTAGAAAAAGTAGGCTTCGTTACAACTGTGGATTACAGAAGCGGTGCCGAAGCTTCTCCAATTTGGATGATGGGTGATCCATGGGAGGGCAAGTGGCACGTCTATACCGGTGGTTGGGGTGCTGGTGCTGTATACCGGGATCAAGGACATATCTTTGACCAAATGTACACGCGAAGAACCATGAGTCAGCCCCTCTGGCAAGCACTGGAACCCATTCCGGAGCTGGACGAAATCTCTGAAAAGCTCTATTACAAGAGATTTACCACCATGGAAGAAAGAAAAGAACTTTATTCGCGTGCTTTGGAGCTCGCTTTTGAGGATTCACCCCGTATTTACACAGTAGATCAAATATCCTATGTAGCACGCCGTGCCGATGTTAGTGTAGCCTCTGACTTAGCTCAAGGCGTATCAAGTACAGCTCTCTGGCCAAGTACACTACGCCGGGGTAATGAGATTGGCGGTACTGTAAAGATTGGTTCCCAACAGGTACTTGTTGAACCTTGGAACCCAGTTGGCGGTTCCAATTGGACTTTCGACCAACTACCAATTAGAGCCACCTTTGATCGGGGCTTTATTAGCAACCCATTTACCGGCAACTACCTCCCCCACCGCATTGCTAAGGTGGAAGTTACAGTAAAAGAGGGTCTGCCAGTTGCAAAATCACCTGATTCCGATTGGGTAACCTTAGAGTTTGTACCAGAAATCGAAGTGCCCGGTGACGCCTGGCTTTATTGGGATCCATCTCTGCAACGGTTTATTACTGTTGCGGAAAAATATCCAGAAGGCTTAACCGTTCCTCGCAAGAGTGTGATCCATTATCGTGATGACCTCTTCGAAACAGTAACCTGGCATGATGGAAGCCCCTATACCGTTGGCGATATGCTATTACCATCAATACTGAGTTGGGATCGTGGCTTTGAAGAAAGTCCTATTTATGACCCAGCAGAAGCAGCGAATCTAAAATCTGCAATTAATAACGCCCGTGGTTGGAGAATTCTCTCCTTCGATCCATTTGTTTATGAAGTCTATTCTGAAGCTTGGTACATTGATGCGGAGCAAAACCTAGGCGATATCTTCGCGGTGTACTACAACTATGGCGCACAACCCTGGCATACACTTGCTATAGGTATGCTAGCTGAGATGAACGGCGAGTTAGCCTTTACCGCATCAAAAGCTAATACCTTAGATGCAGAATGGCTAGGTTATAATGCTGGACCAAGCTTACCAATCCTTGACAAACACCTAGACCATGCAATTGCCACCAATTTCCTCCCCTACGAAAGCTTCCTACGTGAGTATATTTCCGAGGAGGAAGTGGCCAGTCGCTACGCAAATGCCAAAGCATGGTATCAAGAGAAGGGTCACTTCTGGATTGGTAATGGGCCCATGTATCTAGAAAAGGCCTATCCAGTAGAAAGAATGGTACACCTCAAACGCTATGAGAATTACTCTGAGCCCGCTGATAAATGGTCCATGTTTGATGAACCGCGGATAGCTGAAGTAGAGCTTAGTGGACCTGCCCGTGTTAATGCTGGAAAAGAAATTAAGTTCCAGATTGACATTACCTTTAAGGGTGAAGCATATCCCCTAGAGCATATCCAAGAAGTTAAGTACATCGTTCTAGATGCTAACGGTACTGTAGCTTACAGTGGTTACGGTACAGGAATTACTGACGGACACTTTGAGATTGTCTTAACCGGAGAAGAAACAGCCCAATTACCTATAGGTTCGAACACAATCGAAGCAATCGTCCTCCCAACGCTCGTTGGTGGAGCGACCTTCGATTCACACACCTTTGTGACCCTACCCTAGGTAAGGGGGCCAGATAACAATCCTGGATTTCAGAAGCGGAGGGTGTGGAGTCCACGCTCTCCCCTTTTCTGTATTAGATAAATACCGGGAGGTATATGAAATGCTAAATGTAAAAACTACGCAAGGCCAGTCTGTTCCTGTACATAAACGTACAAGTGGCAATCTAAGCCGTATTCTTAAATATACCCTAGTGCGGGGGACAACCTTGCTCATTACAGTTGTAATCGGAGTATACCTGGCCATCTTGATCGCAAATGGCGGCGGTTATGTAGACGAAATGCGCAAGGGTCAGATCGCTGAACAGGTTTCCTTAGAACTTGCGGGCAACCCAGAAATGCAGTTTTTAACACTGCAAGAAAGGCGAGAACTTGAAGACAGTATGAGACAGACCAGAATTGAACAACTAGGACTCCATCGCCCGTTTATGGTCAGGAGTTTTGAGTACTTATGGGATGGGCTCACACTCAACCTAGGATCCGCGGAGTATCTTCTTAGCGACAGTGGCTCTCGTCAGGTTCGCAATATTCTAAAAGAGCGTTTAGCGCCAACACTGCTATTAATGGCCACTGGTCAACTGATCCTCTTTTTTAGCGGGGTGTCCATAGCACTATTCCTTTCCCGGCGTTATGGTAGTTTCTGGGATAGACTGGTCATTGCAATGGCTCCCACAAGTTCCGCACCAGCGTGGTTTTACGGCATCTTTCTCATTTTGATATTTGCTGCTTTGCTTGGCTGGTTGCCCTTTGGTGGCATGATTGATGCACCACCCCCCAAAACCACCTTATTGCGTTTTCTAAGTATCTTAAAACACATGATTTTGCCGGTGCTGGCTTTAGTAATTAGTTCGATTTTCTCTACCTCCTACTCTTGGCGAACATTCTTTTTAATCTATTCTAGCGAGGACTATGTGGATATGGCAAAGGCTAAAGGACTGTCAGATCGAGCAATAGAACGCCGTTATGTACTGCGGCCCACACTCCCCACCATTATCACTAGCTTCGCCCTAACATTAATTACATTATGGACAGGCGCCATTGTCCTAGAAACAGTATTTGCTTGGCCTGGAATTGGACGCTTAACTCAGCAAGCAATTAATCTTTTCGATACGCCCGTCATTGTCGCTACAGTTGTGATTTATGCCTATCTCTTGGCTCTTACGGTCTTTTTACTCGATATTATCTACTCCTTGGTTGACCCTCGGGTGAAATTAGGTGGAGGTGGAACTAGGTCATGAAATTAACGAACATCTTTAGACAGTTAAAGACTTACCCATCAGCAGTTGCAGGACTCACAATCATTCTTATACTGGTCATCCTAGCTCTCTATGCCCTAATCACTATACCCTATAATGAGGCTGTCCGACTCTGGCGGGGCGGAGACAATGTCTGGCTAGAAACCCCCCGTAATGCTCGCCCAGCGTGGTTCAACTATTTTTATAAAGAGAAATTGCCAGAAACGATTGTGTTAAGAACCAAAGACGACCCCACTCTGAAAACGATGGTAGATTTAGGTGGCGGAGTTTCTGTTTCTGACATGGTACTTGAATTTGATTACAATTATGGTGGCGGTTTCCCTACAGAGTTAGCAGTCTTTTTAACTGCCAATTTTTATAGTGCCCGGCCCAATGTGGCAATGAAATGGATAACTCCAGATGGTCGCGAAATTCCCCTTGCTGATTTGTCAGTCCGGGTCCATGAGACTTATTCTATTTCCCAAGATACTAAACTTGCTCGCAGGTTAGGCGGAATCCAGCCCGAAAAGGGACTTTTTGCAGATCCCAAGAATCCCGATAAAGTTCTAAAGGGAACTTATAAACTTGTAGCTGAAGGACTTGTCTTTGAAGAAGGTTCGACGGTAGATGCTTCCCTGGTTGTCTATGGTCAATTGCATAGTCTCGCAGGAACCGACCACCGCCGTCGAGATATCATGGTTGCCCTCCTCTGGGGTACACCAGTTGCTTTGTCATTTGGTCTAGTGGCTGCTGTAGGCTCATCCCTTACAACGATGATGCTAGCCGCGGCCGCGGTCTGGTTTGGTGGCTGGGTGGATTGGGTAATCAGAAGAATTAATGAGGTTGTCATGATCCTACCCCTCTTGCCCA
>JAAZLB010000153.1 GCA_012799535.1 Bacillota bacterium
AACTGGACTAAGGATAGACCAAGCAAATAAGAATACTAAGGCTAGGACTGTCACCCCAAAAATTAAACGCCAGTTCATTGTGATCCCCCTTTTGGACTCTAATCTGTCCCTAGTATAACCGGGGGAAACAATTTTAAGGCACAATAACAGGGCGACCGGTTTTGGGATGAACAAGGGCCGGAACTGTTACATGATAGATTTCTTCAATTAAGGCAGGAGTAAAAACCTCCGAAGGGGTGCCTTCTTGGACTAATTCACCATGATTTAAGACAAAAACATAATCACAATAATTCGCCACCAGATTTAAGTCATGCAACACTGCAACACAAAGAACACCTTCTTTAGCCTTGGCTTGGAGTAGCTGACAGGTACGGATTTGATGTTCCAAATCCAAATGGGTAGTAGGCTCATCAAGTAATAAGACCTGGGTTTGTTGGGCAAAGGCCCGGGCGATGGTAACCCGTTGTCGCTCCCCCCCACTAAGATCGCTAATCAAGCGGTTAGCCAAATGCTTAATATCTGTCGCTTCCATACTAGAATCTACAATGGCAAGATCCTCCGTAGTTGGTGGTTGAAAGCGGGAACCAAAGGGAGTTCTCCCTAACTGGACCACCTCTTGTACGGTAAAGGGAAAGTAATGGGCAGTTTGGGGAATCAAGGCCACCTCCTTCGCCAGTTCCCGGAGGGTGTAGCTGTTCAGGTTCTGACCATTTAAAAAGACAGAACCTGTTTGGGGTACCAGATAGCGATCTAATAGTTTAAGCAAGGTGGACTTTCCTGCGCCATTGGGACCAACTATCCCATAAAAATTTCCCCCTGTGAGGTTAAGACTAACATCCTTAACTACTGGATCGCCCTTTCCATAAGCGTAACTCACATTTTCTAACCTGATTTTAGTCATGGAAACCTGAACCTCGTTTCATCAAATACAAGAAGAAGGGGCCACCAACAAAGGCGGTAATAATACCCACAGGTAATTCAATGGGAGCAAAGGCCATGCGGGCTACCGTATCTGCAAAGAGTAAAAAGAGGGCGCCTACCCAAAAAGAATGAAATATTAGGCGGTTGTGTTCCGCCCCCACAATCAGGCGCAAGGCATGGGGAACCATGAGGCCCACAAAACCAATTACTCCCGACACTGCCACACAAGCAGCCGCCACCAAGGAACCAGTGACTAACACTCTCCGTTGTAGCTTTTGCACATCAATTCCTAAGGAATGGGCGGTTTCTTCCCCTAATAAATAGACATTTAAATCTCTAGCTAACCATAAAGAGGCGATTAATCCGACTAAAACATAGGGTAAGGCTACTAGAAAGTGTTTCCACCCTCGCCCAGAAAGACTGCCCATGAGCCAAAGGTAAACATCTGCTAAGTTTTTGATGTTTAAGACCATTAATAAAGAAACCATAGCGGTCAAAAAAGAGCCCACCGCCACCCCAGCTAGAATTAGGCTGGTAGGTTCTAGTTGGCCCCGATGTTGACCAAGGCGGGACACTACCCCAGTAGTGCCTAAAGCCCCTAAAAAAGCAAAAAGTGGCAGGGCACTAAAGCCCACAATGCCTTTGGGAATAAAATAAAGTAAGGCAAGGGTAGCCCCTAAAGAGGCACCAGAAGAAACACCAATGATATAAGGATCCGCTAAGGGGTTGCGCATAGTACCTTGAAAAAGTACCCCCGCTATGCTTAAACCGCCACCGATTAGGAGAGCTAAAAGTACTCGAGGCAAGCGAACTTGAAGTACAATTATTTCTTGAGCCC
>JAAZLB010000154.1 GCA_012799535.1 Bacillota bacterium
CCCCTTTTAAATCTTCTAGTGACCGCTTCACGCATAGCTTCATAATCATTAGGGGCACCTTCTACCCCCTTAATCCGAAAGCGGCGATAATCATCAGATTTAAGCGCCCCATTTTCCCACACTACCATTGATGCTACCACATTAGTCCCCTGCAAATTAGAGATGTCGAAGGCTTCGATGCGTTGAGGTGGTTCAGGCAAATCAAGCAAATCCTGGAGTTCTCCCAAGGCGTTTTCTAAAGCTTTCTGTTTATAAGCCTCTCGACTCCTAGTCTCATCTAAGACCACCTGGGCATTCTTCACCACTAAATCCACCAATTGCTTCTTCGCTCCCCGTTGAGGTGTACGTAAATAGACCCTACTCCCTCGCATGCTTCCTAACCACTCTTCTAAAAGCTCTGGCTCTGTAAGTGCTAGGGGTGTGTACACTTCCCGGGGAATATAGGAGGCTTCTTCGTAAAACTGTTGCATGAAGGAACGGAGGATTTCCGTTTCTTCCTCTTCCAAAGAACACTCTAACAAGAAGTGATCTCGACCAATTAACTTTCCGCTACGTACAAAAAAGACCTGAACACAGGCTAACTCGCCAGAACGGGCATAGCCAATAAAGTCTTGGTCCTCCCCATGTTCCGCAATAATCTTTTGCTTTTCCTGCAAAGCGATGAGACTATGAATCTGATCCCTAAGACGGGCAGCTTTCTCAAACTCCAAATTTTCCGAAGCCAGTTGCATCTTCTTTTCCAGATCTGGGATCAAACGCTCCAAGCGTCCCTCTAAAAAGAGGATGACCTCATCAATCATTTCGCCGTACTTTTCTTTACTAACTAAACCAGCACAAGGAGCTAAACAGCGTCCAATATGGTAGTTAAGGCAAGGCCGATCCTGGCCACCCTCTTGAATATTTTTACGACAACTGCGCACAGGAAAAAGGGTGCGCAAAAACGACAAGGTATCCTTTACCGCTGTTACATCTGTAAAGGGTCCAAAGTAGCGGGCCCCATCATTCAGACGTTTGCGCACCATGAACACTCGAGGAAAAGTCTCCTGTACTGTCACCTTAATATAGGGATAGTTCTTGTCGTCTTTTAAACGAACATTATAACGAGGTGCGTGCTTTTTGATCAAATTGTTCTCTAAAATCAAAGCTTCCATTTCCGAATCGGTAATGATGTATTCCAAATCGGTAATATGCTCCACCATCACTTGCACTTTAGGAGGGTGGGCAGCAGATTTTTGGAAGTACGAACGGACCCGATTTCTTAAATTAACAGCCTTACCCACATAGATAATCTCCCCCGCCTCATTGAGCATGAGATAGACCCCTGGCTTAGTGGGCAAGGTATCTAGTTTGTGTTGGAGTTCCATCTACTTCACCCCTCACCTTTGCAAACGGGGATCTTCTAAGGCTTTACGCAAAAACTGACCAGTGTAAGATGCAGAAACCTGAGCCACCTCTTCAGGAGTACCTTGGGCAACAATGGTTCCACCACCTTGCCCACCTTCTGGGCCTAAATCAATAATATAGTCCGCGGTCTTGATCACATCTAAATTATGCTCAATCACCAAGACTGTATCACCAGCCTCTACTAGGCGTTCTAAGACGGACAGTAGTTTGCGAATATCCTCAAAGTGAAGGCCAGTTGTGGGCTCATCTAAGAGATAGATGGTGCGCCCATTACTCCTCCGACTTAATTCAGTAGCCAATTTCACCCGTTGTGCTTCTCCACCAGAAAGTTCTGTGGCCGGTTGTCCTAATTTTAAATAACCTAAACCCACATCGTATAAAGTCTGCAGGCGTCGATGCACTTTGGGTACATTCTGGAAAAACTCCACAGCCTCTTCCACTTGCATATCTAACACATCCGCGATGGATTTCCCCTTATACTTCACCTCTAAGGTCTCCCGTCCATAGCGTTTGCCCTTACAGACTTCACAGGGAACATAGACATCGGGCAAAAAGTGCATCTCGATCTTTAAAATTCCATCCCCTTTACAGGCCTCACATCGGCCACCCTTCACATTAAAACTAAAGCGTCCCCGTTGGTAGCCCCGGATTTTCGCCTCGTTAGTCATGGCAAAAAGTTCCCTAATCCCATCAAAGGCTCCTGTATAGGTGGCAGGGTTAGACCGGGGTGTTCGTCCAATGGGAGATTGATCAATTTCAATGACCTTATCAATAAATTCCAAGCCTTCGATTGTATCATGATCCCCTGGTTTC
>JAAZLB010000155.1 GCA_012799535.1 Bacillota bacterium
AAACCTAAGGAACGCTCCCAGCTTTGTTCTCCTTCTACAAAGGGACGAAGATATAAAATCCGGATATTACGCTCCCGTACGGCCCGCAGATAACGATTTAGAATCCGCTCTTCTGAAAGGACTTCCATCTCAGGTGCACTAATACCGTGAAGTCTCACTAAATCTGTGGTTTTTAAGTTGCGAACGCCGGGAGTGGAAAACTCCACTAAGGCCAAACGTCCAGTATAACCCTCCAATTGGTGCAGGGGAAATTCCCCTTGCCCGCTTAAAATCAAGAAAGGGGGATTACTCCTGAGCCAAAGGGGTTCTACATCCCAAGGAACTGGTACTAACTTTGGAGCCACCTCCAGCCCCGCTTCCCCCACCACTGATAACTCTTCTTCCTGGAATGCCACTGGTAAGAGCAAGTATTTGGCTAGCTCCGTGGCAGCAGTGGGCAATTGGGCCAAGACTTCTGGTTGAAGTACTTCGTTGGCCACAAACATTTCCCCTAAAGATGTAGGTTGAATGGCAATAGTTTGTACCCCCGCCTCCGCTAGATCCTCTAAAAGGTCAGTGAGGGGGATCCCTTTTTTGGCACTAAGATCCTGAAGACCAGGAAGATCGTAGACAATCTCCACATTCTGATTGGGAGTTTCTAACTGCCAACGGGTGAACAACAGTCCAAAAGATACAAGTAAGGCCACTAACATGATGGCTTGGAGAACCCGTTTCATGGTATCACTCCAATTTTGATCCGCATTTGACCATCTTCCATGAGAATTTCAGAGATGGTGACAGGATAGGGAAAGACATTAAAATCTACGACCAAATCATAATTCTGGTTAAGAACTTCGAGTAAAAACGGAGGAACCCTTGTTGCTTGTATTTCTAAATTACTAGGAACAAAACGGACATTAGACTCTTGGAGAATTTCCAAACGACCATGGAGGGTAAAATCTAATTCCCGATTGAACAAGGACACTTCCCCATTGAGGGCAACCCCAGTAGGGAGAATTACAAAGTGCAAGGTCTGCTCAGGATCTAGCTCTTCCCATAGCAAGGTATTGAGATCCTCTTCAGTCACGATTACCATACCTTCGAGTCTTTCTGCACCCTCATAAGCTGCTTCCCAATTTTCCCAAAGTAATTGGGGAGTTAAGCGGATCTTTTCCCCTTCAATTTCTACATGGCTCAACGTAAGATTTTCCACCACAGCGTTTTCCATTGTGAGTTCCACACCAGGGAGGCGCCCAAAAAGTAGTTCCCAGCCCCAGGGAGCTTGAAGATTAACTTCTATTTGATCCGTTTGAAACTCATTTTGAAGTTCAGCCCTGAGCTGCTTGGTGACTTTTGGTAGAATGATTAGTTTAGGAATAAGGGCAAGTACTAAGAGTAAGCCCAAGGCTACAAACACCTGCCAACGTTTCTGCAAATTCTCCCCTCCCCAAAAATGGCCTTCTTCACCCTTGTGAACAAGGCCAGGCTGTTAGTGCTTCAGTTTTAAGAATCCCTCAATGAATGGGTCCAGGTAACCATCCATAACCGCATCCACATTACCAACTTCCACATTGGTACGATGATCTTTGACCATGGTATAAGGGCAAAAGACATAGGAACGAATTTGGTTACCCCAGGCAATGTCCTGTTGTTGCCCTTTAATACTTTCTAGTTTAGCTTTTTGCTCTTCCATTTGTTTTTCCATTAAGCGACTACGTAAAATCTTCATGGCCGCTTCCCGATTAGAATGCTGAGAGCGTTCAGATTGACATTGCACAACTATTCCCGTAGGTAAATGGGTGATCCGAATAGCCGAATCTGTCTTGTTTACATGTTGCCCCCCGGCCCCACTAGCCCGATAGGTATCAATGCGCAGATCATCGGGATTGATTTCTACTGTGAGATCATCATCAATCTCCGGTAGGACTTCTACCGATGAGAAGGAGGTATGTCTCCTGCCCGATGAGTCAAAGGGGGAAATTCGGACCAAACGATGTACACCCTTTTCTGCTTTTAGATATCCATAGCTATTGAGACCCTTGATTAACATGGTCACATCTTTCAGACCTGCTTCTTCACCTGGTTGGTAGTCTAGGATTTCCACCTCATAACCTTGATCCTCTGCCCAACGGGTATACATGCGCCAGAGCATAGAAGCCCAGTCTTGAGATTCGGTACCACCTGCCCCTGGATGAATAGTCAAGATGGCATTATTACTATCATACTCCCCACTTAACAGAGAGGCCAATTCTAGTTCATCTACGGCTTTTTCTAACTTAGGCAAGGTGGCTACAAGCTCCTTGTGCAAAGATTCATCCCCCGACTCTTCCCAAAGTTCTAACAGAGTGTAGGTATCTTCGTAAAGGGCGTGGACAGATTCCCACTCTTGAATAATTCTTTTTAAAACACTAATTTCCTTGGTGGTGCGCTGGGCCAATTCTTGGTTATCCCAAAAGTCCGGTTCCACCATGGTAGCCTCTAGGGCTTGAAGTTCTTCTTGTTTAGCCTCTACTTCAAAGATAACCTCTCATTTCCCCGATCCGTTTACCAAGATCTTCTAATAACTCTTGCATTTAGTTACCTCCCACAGCATTTCTTATACTTCTTGCCACTACCACAGGGGCAAGGATCATTACGACCCACTTTATCATCGACTTTCCGCGGTTCCCTTTCCACTTCTTCCCCATGGCTAAGTTGGGCACCAGCCAGGCGATCCTTTGGTTGGGAGACCTCAGAAGTACCTAGACGAACTCTAAACAACATACTTACACAATCTTCTTGAATACTATTGACCATTTCTTGAAACATTTCATAGGCTTCAAAACGGTATTCTAAAAGGGGATCCCGCTGCCCATAGGCTCTAAGTCCAATCCCTTCCCGTAAATCATCCATAGCGCTAAGATGATCCATCCATTTTTGATCCGTAATCTGCAATAGGACAATTTTCTCAATTTGCCTTTGGAGATCTACCCCATAATCCGCGGTTCTCCGCTCATAGGCTGACCAAGCACGGTCTGTGAGCAATTGGGCAATTTCCACGGGTTTTAACTCACTCAAATCAGGGGTATCCTTTGGTAAGGGTTGGCCAACGATTTCCCTGTATTGTTGCTTGATTGCCTGGAGATCCCAATGCTCCGGAATCATCTTCTCGTCAGCAAACTGGGCCACTAGGCGTTCAAAAACCGCAACAAACATGTTTTGGATCTGCTCTGTAATGTTCTCGTTTAAAAGAACTGCCCGTCGCTGTTCGTAGATAACTTCCCGCTGTTGGTTCATGACATCGTCATATTCCAATACTTGTTTTCTAATTTCGAAGTGACGAGTTTCCACCCGTTTTTGGGCGTTTTCAATAGCCCTACTAATTTGGGGATGATCAATAGCCTGATCCTCTTCCCAACCGAGACGATCCATAATACCCATGATCCGATCAGAACCAAACAGCCTCATGAGATCATCTTCCATAGATACATAGAATTGAGAAGATCCAGGATCCCCTTGGCGGCCTGCCCGCCCCCTCAGCTGATTATCAATCCGACGGGATTCGTGGCGCTCGGTGCCAATAATGTGGAGACCACCTAATTCTACCACACCTTCGCCTAAGACGATGTCTGTTCCCCGCCCAGCCATGTTAGTGGCAATAGTGACCATACCACGCTGACCGGCCTGTTTTACTATTTCCGCCTCTTTATCATGGTACTTGGCGTTGAGCACTTGGTGGGGAATCCCTTCCCGTTTGAGTAAATTACTAAACATTTCCGAGGCTTCAATACTAATGGTTCCCACTAGAACCGGTTGTCCCTTAGCATGTCTTTGGGCAATGTCCTGCACAATGGCAGCGGCTTTCCCTTTTGCAGAACGATAAACCGCATCGGGAGCGTCTTGCCTAATCATAGGCATATTAGTAGGAATAACCACCACATCAAGTCCGTAGATTTTACGGAATTCTTCTTCTTCAGTTTTAGCAGTACCAGTCATGCCCGCTAGTTTGTCATACATACGGAAATAGTTTTGGTAGGTGATGGAAGCTAGGGTTTGGCTTTCCTTTAACACTGCCACCCCTTCCTTAGCTTCAATGGCCTGGTGTAAACCATCAGAATAACGACGTCCAGGCATCATCCGCCCTGTAAACTCATCTACTATAACAACTTCGCCATCTTTCACCACATAATCCCGATCTCGCACAAAAAGTTCCTTGGCTTTGAGGGCTTGATTGAGATAGTGGTTGAGCTCAAAGTTGACCTCGTCAAAGAGGTTTTCAACCCCAAGAAGTTGTTCTACACGAGCTACCCCTTCTTCGGTGATAGCCACAGTTTTTGCCTTTTCATCCACCGCGTAATCCCGTTCAGGCTTTAATTGGGGGACAATTTGCGCGAACCGCATATAGTGGCGAGCAGAATCCTCTGCCGCTCCCGAAATAATCAGGGGAGTTCTCGCTTCGTCAATTAAAATGGAGTCAACTTCGTCCACAATGGCATAATGAAGTGGTCTTTGCACCATTTGTTCTGGGTGAACCACCATATTATCCCGGAGATAGTCAAAACCAAACTCATTATTAGTCCCATAGGTGATGTGGGAATTATAGGCCGCTTGACGCTCCTCGAAACTTAAGCCATGGACCACTACCCCAACAGTCAAACCTAAGAACTGATAAATTTGACCCATCCATTCCGCATCTCGTCGAGCTAGATAGTCGTTGACGGTTACCACATGAACTCCTTTGCCAGCTAAGGCATTGAGATAGACTGGTAAAGTAGCCACTAAAGTCTTTCCTTCACCAGTTTTCATCTCCGCAATCCGTCCTTGGTGGAGAATAATGCCCCCGAGGAGTTGCACATCAAAGTGACGCATCTCAAGAACGCGCCAAGAAGCCTCCCGCACTACTGCGAAGGCCTCTGGTAAGAGATCATCCAAAGTGGCCCCTTGGGCCAACCTGGTTCTAAACTCCTCCGTTTTATTTTGTAATTCAAAATCACTTAGTGCCCGCATCTGTGGTTCTAGGTTATTAATCTGATCCACTGTGGCTCCTAAGCGTTTTAACTCTCGTTCTGTAGGATCAAAAAAGTTTTTGAGACCTTTTAGCACATTTATTCCTCCCGACCAGGACTCATTTCACATCTTCTATTGTACTACGGGATAGGTAGTGTACGCAACTAAGCCCGTCCCGCGTCAATTAACGCCCATAGGCCCCCTGCTACCAAAGAATGGCCCCCTAGCAAAATAGGAATAGGTGCTTGTAAGGCCCCTTTAGTAAACTCTAAAAGTTGGGGATGGGTAATCAGACTTAACTCCCCTAAATCTGAAGCAAAACGCTCAGTAGGAGAGAGCTTCCAGTGAAAGTGTTCGAAGAGTACCCGCGTATCTAAGACCGCCCCTTGAGCTAATTGGGACAAAAACGCAAAGAATTCCTCGTAACCTAATTCTTCCACTAAGCGTCCCATGAGAGATCTGACTTCACCCCGTTCATCCCGGCCCAGAGCTTTCATGCCCCGTTCTTCAGAGAATAAGCGGAGCCTACAGCGGGTGTGTCCATCTAGATATTGAAACAAGCTAGAGCCTACCCGACCGAAGATGATTAGTTCACCGGTAGGATTACCAAGAAGATCCTTGATGGACTCAAAACGAGCCCGATCCCAACTTAACTTTCCCACCGCCTCTTTTGTGTAGGGCCCTAAATCAGGGTGCACCGACATAATCAAAATATCAGTGGGAGTATCCACATCAAAATTGAGCCCGAGACTTCGTTGAATAGGAACCCAGCGTAAACCTGCCTCGTTGCTTAAGGCGAGGGCTAAAGTATTGTCAATGGGTGGTAAGGTGATCCTATTTAAGGCCTGGCCCGGAGTGAAGCCTACAATATCTGCGGAATAGTAATTGTTGGCTAAAAGAATCCCTTCATTTTGCTCCAGGATTTCGCTTAGATATTGCAATTCGCAGGAAGAAATCAGGGGAGCAGCTGCTCCCCCCATATACAAAACCTTTTCTAATTGGTAGCGCTGGACAATGTCCAAGAGTTGTTGACCAAAATGGAAGGGTTTAGACCCCCCTTTTTGGTCTAACACCGCCTCTACCCTTAGTTGAACCAATTGGGCATATAACTGGGGATAGGAGGTGACCACTACAATCTGCCCAAAACAACCTGCCTGCTGGGCCTTAGTAATTAGGTCTAGAACAATGCCCTGCCTGACCATTTGCATTTGC
>JAAZLB010000156.1 GCA_012799535.1 Bacillota bacterium
GTAATTGGTGAAGGGCGGAAAAAGATTCTTAAAGGGGATATTGAATGGGTTTTAACCTGTGGTCAATACACCCCAAGACCCCAGGTCCAAATTCGTCCTCAACCCGCGATTGGGATAGTGAATGGACTAGCTGTATATGGAGCTAACTTAGGAACAGTAATTGAGGTGGAAGCTACCGCTATTCCTACAGACCGGGGACAAGGTAGTGTGCAGGTTACAGGTGTAATGGAAGAGGAAGAACTAGGCCGTCCAGGGCGGACTGTGCGGCGCCGTTCTCAGGCTCGCTGCTCGGTGGACAATGTGTTGACCATACTTAAATCTTCTTTAGGATTAAGGCCACAAGATTTTGATATCCACATTAACTTTCCTGGAGGGATCCCAGTTGATGGACCTTCTGCAGGTGTGAGTATGGTGGCTGCTGTAGCCTCAGCCTTGACTAAACGGCCAATTTCTAATACGGTGGCTATGACGGGAGAAGTGACTATTCATGGTTTTATCAAACCTGTAGGCGGAGTGGTTCCCAAAGTGCGGGCAGCTCAAGAGGCGGGCATTAGGCAAGTTTTACTACCCAAGGAGAATTATCAGGAGATCTTTCGGGATCTAACTGAGATAGAGGTAGTTCCCGTAGAGCGGATCTCTGAAGTTTTGGATAAGGCCCTATTATGGGAAGTAGAACCCCTTTCCCAAATGGTTACACCAAGGGAACATACTAACTTATTAGGAGCCTCTCCTAAAATCACTAGCGGAATAATTCCCTGATTTTCCAATGTATGATACAATAGCCTTAGATTAATTAATGGGGGTGTAGAAATGGTGCAGGAAAATACCTTTCCACTACTACCTCTCCGTGGGACGCTAGTTTTCCCTTATATGGTAACTCCCTTAGAAGTGGGGAGAGAGAGGTCTATTGAGGCCCTCGAGCAAGCCATGTTAAGAGAACGGCGGATTGTTTTGGCAGCACAGCATCAAGTGGCCACCGAAGAACCGGTGCCTGAAGATATTCATGATGTAGGTACTTTGTGCGAGATCAAGCAGATTCTAAAAGTACCTGAAGGTCAAGTTCGGGTTTTAGTCGAAGGTCTCGCCCGAGTGACCTTAGAACAGATTGAGGATGCAGGTGGTTACTACGAGACTGAAGTGACCATTGTGCCCGAAACAAACGGAGAAATGGATGTTTTTGAATTAGAAGCGCTGGTACGGATAGTCCGGGACCAGTTCGAGAAATATGTTCGTTTGGGGAAAAAGATACCCGCGGAAGTACTAATGGCGGTGGGTAGCATTGAAGATCCTCATCGATTGGCTGACACAATCGCTAGTCAGATCAACGTATCCTTTCAGGATAAACAAGAGCTCTTAGAGATCTTTCCTGTGGATCGACGTCTAGAGAGTATTTTAGGTTTACTCTATAGGGAAGGGGAAATCCTCGGCCTAGAAAAAAGCATCCAGCAACGGGTGCGCAAACAGATGGAAAAGACCCAAAGGGAATACTACCTGCGGGAGCAAATGAAGGCCATCCAAGTAGAACTAGGTGAACGGGATGAACAAGGAAGTACTGAAACAGAAGAACTTCGGCAAAAATTAGAGAAGGCTAAATTGCCGAAAGAAGCTAAAGCCAAGGTTTTACACGAAATTCACCGTTTAGAGCGGATGGCACCCATGGCTGCTGAAGCCACTGTGGTACGCAATTATATTGATTGGATGCTCGCTTTGCCTTGGTCAAAAAGGACTAAGGATCGCTTGGATCTCAACGAAGCTGAAGTAATTCTCAATCAAGATCATTATGGCTTAGATCAAGTGAAAGAGCGGATGTTGGAGTTTCTAGCAGTTCGACAACTGACCAAATCCTCGAAAGGACCCATTTTATGTTTAGTGGGGCCGCCTGGAGTTGGAAAAACCTCCTTGGCTCAATCAGTTGGGACAGCTTTAAATCGTAACTTTGCTCGCCTTTCTTTAGGTGGGGTGCGGGATGAAGCGGAAA
>JAAZLB010000157.1 GCA_012799535.1 Bacillota bacterium
GGGGCCCAAGTACTAATTCTGTATAATGAATTCATGCAGAATGTTTTTCAAACAGTACCCTTAACTATGGACGATTGGATTTTAGTGGCCCTATTTTCAGAGTTACCCCTCTTTGGGGAAACAGTCATTCGCTTAGTACGAAGAACCGTGAAAAAGCACCTTTCCCTGCTTAAAGTCTAGGAGTCGGCAGGATTTTTTTCCCAAATATCGAAATAATAAGGAAAAAGCTGGGGTTGGGTGGAGGGAAAAATTTGATTAAGAGTATGACCGGTTTTGGCCGGGGAGAGGCTCAGAACCAACATTACGCAGTGCAGATAGAACTCAAATCTGTAAATCATCGTTATTTAGATCTTTTCATTCGTTTACCAAAGCAATATAATCTACTAGAAGAACCTTTGCGCGCCGCAATTCAAGGCAGGATTGCGCGGGGTAGAGTCGAAGTAATGGTTAATGTGGAGGAATTTGGGGAGCAGGAGCGAATCGTAGGGATTAATGAAGCGCTCTTAGGAGGCTATCTCCAAGCTTTAAAAACTGTACAGGCAACTCTCGGTAGTACAGAACAAATTACTTTAGACCAGATCTTATCCTTACCTGATGTGCTGGAGATTAAGGAACCGGAAGTGAATTTGGAAAGCCTCCAAGAAGTATTTCTAGAAGCCACCCACCTGGCCTTAGATGATCTGGAGAATATGCGTCAGGTAGAAGGTCAACGCCTCACTGAGGACCTTTTAAAGAAGACCTTAGTTGTAGAGGGTTTACTTGACCAGGTGAAAGAAGTGGCTCCCTTAGTGGTTGTGGATTACCGAAATCGTCTCCAAGAACGTCTAGGTGAGTTACTAGATGGGACAAACATTACAGAAGAACGTTTCCTGGGTGAAGTGGCAATTTTTGCCGATCGTTGTAGCATCGATGAAGAACTGGTTAGATTATCCAGTCATATTCAGCAATTAAAAGGCAGTCTGCGTTCTGACCAATCGGTAGGGCGTAAGCTAGACTTTTTGATACAAGAAATGAATCGCGAAGTAAACACCATTGGCTCGAAGGCGAATAATCTTCAAATCGCTAGTTTAGTGGTGGAAATGAAAAGTGAATTGGAAAAAATCCGAGAACAGGTTCAAAATATTGAATAGTGTTCTTGTTTCCAAGTGTTCTTGTGTGTGATTCGGTGCTAAAGGAGGTGAGCAAATTGTCATTACCACATCTTTCCCAGGAAGAGAAGTTGGAAGCTTTAAAAAAGGCACAGGAAATGCGGAGTAAAAGAGCAGAATTGCGTGTGCAACTGAAACAGGGCAATCTAACCTTGCAAGAGGTCTTGGAACAGGCTGATGACGAAGTTATTGGTAGGATGCGCGTTACATACCTACTCCAATCCTTACCACAGGTGGGTAAAGTCACTTCAGAAAAAGTGATGAAAGAAATAGGTATTAACGAGAATCGCCGAGTACAAGGCTTGGGCACCCGCCAAAAAGACGAACTGCTCAAAAGGTTAGGATAAGGGCACAAAAGGAGCTGATGGAGTGGGGATTAAGTTAATCAATATAGGTTTTGGCAATATCGTGGCTGCAAACAGAATTGTGGCCATTGTTAGTCCTGAATCGGCTCCGATTAAGCGCATGGTGCAAGAGGCTAGGGATCGGGGTATGCTTATTGATGCAACCTATGGCCGACGCACTAGAGCAGTTATTATCGCTGATAGTGATCATGTTATTTTATCAGCAGTGCAACCTGAGACTGTGGCGCACCGTTTAACTAGTAAAGATAATCTTGAACCGAATGAAAAGTAGGGGGCTGCTGCTGAATTGAAAGGAACGCTCAAAAATATCAGGGATAGTGGGTTACAGACTAAGGGTTTTCTTATTGTACTTTCCGGTCCTAGTGGAGCCGGTAAAAATTCCGTTATGAATGCTGTGTTTCCCACTATCCCCAATTTAAAGTATTCCATCAGTGTCACAACCCGCCCACCACGGACTGGGGAAGTTGACGCGGTTAATTATTTCTTTAGAACCGAAGAAGAGTTTGACCAGATGATCGAGGAAGACCAGCTATTAGAATGGGCTACCTTTGTAGGTTATCGCTATGGAACACCTAAAGGTTTTGTGTACGATCAGATTTGCTTAGGCAATGCAGTAATCATGGATATTGACATTCAAGGTGCCGCACAGATTCGGGAAAAAATGCCTGAAGCGGTTTTTGTGTTTTTACTTCCTCCAACCTGGGAAGAACTAAGCAAGCGGCTCAAACAACGGGGCTCCGATTCTAAAGAGGTAATTAGACAACGTTTGGCCAAATCTCAAGAAGAGATCAAGCATATTGTAGATTATGACTATTTCATCGTGAATGATGATTTAAATCAGGCAGCGGAACAACTCCGTCGGATTATTCACAGTGAATGGTCTAGAGTTAGTCGAATTGATACAGAGCAATTAGAACGTGCGTGGAAGGGGGAGCGGTAAGTGCGAGCTAAAGAAACTAATCGTTATACCTCGATTGTAATTGTTGCCAAGAGAGCCCGGCAAATTATTGACGGTGTTCCTCCGGTTATTGAAGGTACAGCTACGAAACCGGTGACCATTGCCATTGAAGAGCTTGAAGCAGGCAAAATCCACTGGAGTCATATCAAACCGGTATAGTTGGAAAAAGGTTACCTGTGGTTAAGACCACAGGTTTGTTTTTTAGGGAGGTGAGTTCATGGATAATCCCCTTTATGCGGGAGTAATTGTAGATATACGGGCAGAGGCGGTTGATCGGATTTTTCAGTATGCAATTCCCCCACAATTTCAAGGGAAGATTCAAGTGGGTCACCGGGTTTTAGTTCCCTTTGGTCCGCGCAAACTAGAAGGCTATGTGGTTGAGCTGTCTTCCAGTTTGGACATAGCCCCGGAGCGCCTGAGGAAAATTATTAAGCCTCTTGACTCTGTTCCCATTATTCTTCCCTCCCTATTGGAATTAGCCAAGTGGATGCACAGTCATTATGCTGGACTTTTGTCCGAAGCTTTGCAATATATGTTGCCACCTGGCTCTCGTTATGGAAAAGAGCGGGTGGGAGTTAAGACTCAACAATTAGTCACTTTGCTTGAGCCCCATCCCCAATTGCGTCCCCACGCCACTGCCCAAAGGCGGGTGGTAGAAGTATTACAAGAAAAACCCCGGATGTTAGCCTCTGAGTTGGTTCACAAGGCTCAGACTTCCCATGCTACCTTGCATAGTTTAGAAAAATTGGGTATCATTTCCATTAGTATTGCCACCTTAGAACGGACAGTGGACTGGGAGCTTGTTCCTGATCCCCCCCTTACTCTTACTAGAGAGCAAACCAAGGCTTGCCAACAGATTCAAAAAGAAATTAAGGGACAAAAGCGTCCTATGCTTATTCATGGGGTTACAGGTAGTGGTAAAACTGAGATTTATCTGCGCATCATAGAAGATATAATATCCCAAGGCAAACAAGCCATTGTTTTGGTCCCAGAGATTGCCCTCACACCCCAAACAGTAAGCCGCTTTGGCACCCGTTTTGGAGAACGAGTCTCAGTGTTGCATAGTGCCCTTTCTCCTGGTGAACGTTTTGATCAGTGGTGGAAAATATATCGGGGTGAGGTGGATGTGGTTGTAGGTGCCCGTTCTGCAGTTTTTGCTCCCACCCCCAATTTGGGTTTGATTGTTCTTGATGAAGAACACGAGGGCACCTATAAACAAGAAGAGGGGTCTATTCGTTATCACACTAGGGATGTGGCCATCAAACGCTGTGCCCTAATCCAGGGGCAGGTACTTTTGGGCAGTGCCACACCTGCTTTAGAAAGCTATCATCAAGCACTCCAGGGTAATTACGGTTTGGTTGAATTGGCTAAGCGGGTAGAATCTCGTTCCTTACCCCAAGTGGAAGTGGTGGATATGCGGGAGCAATTTGAACAAGGTAACCGCTCAATGCTAAGTTATCCCCTCAAAGAGGCCCTAGAAAAGTTGAGTTGTAGCGACGAACAGGCCATTATCTTATTAAACCGTCGAGGATATTCATCTTTTGTACTCTGTCGGGAATGTGGTCACGTTTTATATTGCCCAAACTGCCAGGTTTCTTTAACCTATCACCAGGGTGATGGTCGCTTACACTGTCATTATTGCTTCCATAAAGAAATATTACCTAAGCGCTGTCCACATTGTGCTTCTCGATATTTACGACAGTTTGGAGTAGGGACCGAACAGGTTCAGTCGGTTTTGCGCCAAGAGTTTCCTAATCTAAAGGTGCTACGACTAGATGCAGATACCACTAGGCGCAAGGGGGCACACGGACGGATTTTGCAAGAGTTTGCTACTGGTAAAGCTCAAGTCTTAGTAGGAACCCAGATGGTAGCCAAGGGATTGGATTTTCCGAAAGTAACCTTGGTAGGGGTATTAAGTGCCGATTTAGGCCTCAATTTCCCAGATATTCGGGCCGCGGAACGGACCTTTCAACTCTTAACTCAAGTGGCAGGAAGGAGTGGACGAGGTGATCTGCCGGGTCGGGTGATTATTCAAGCTTACGAACCGGACCATTTTGCTATTCGCTGTGCCCAAAACCATGATTATCTTGGCTTTTATCGCCAAGAGATCAGTTTTCGAAGAAGCTTGGGTTACCCACCCTTTCAACATCTCACAAGAATTCTTTGTAGTGGTCCGCAAGTTGAAACAGAGCAGGTGGTACGAGAGATTCATCAATATTTATTAAGTTTAGGCTTGGCAAAAGAGAATATTTATGGACCCTCTCCAGCACCTATTGGTAGAATCCAGGGGCGTTATCGCTGGCAGATCTTACTAAAAACCTCCGATTATTTAGGTGAGGTTTTAAGCAATTTACCCCAGTCCAGTGCTGATGTGCAGGTAGTTGTGGACATTGACCCTTTGTTTATGCTTTAAATGTGCTATAATTATATAGATAGATTGAATTGAGGTGGAACCAATGGCGGAATTAGAGATCGTTACTATTGGGCATCCTGTTTTAGAGACTAAAGCTGCAGAAGTTACTAAGATCACCAAAAGAACGGTGAAATTAGTTAACGATATGCTAGATACTATGTACGCCGCTAATGGAGTGGGCTTAGCAGCCCCCCAGGTGGGAGTTAGTGAACGGATTATTGTCCTAGATGTGGGCGATGGCCCTATTGTTTTAATTAATCCCGTTTTGACCACTGCGGAAGGTGAAGAAATTGATGTGGAAGGTTGCTTGAGTGTCCCAGAACGCTGGGTTTACGTAAAGCGCGCAACCCAGGTGGTAGTTACAGGATTAAATGAAAAGGGCAAGGGTGTACGCATTGAGGCTGATGGATTATTAGCCCGGGCACTGCAACATGAGATTGATCACCTTGATGGTGTACTCATGGTCACGAAAATGATCGGTGAGGCCACGGTGGAAGTTGAAGGTGAAGAGGGTGAGTAAATGCGCATAATTTTCATGGGTACCCCCGATTTCGCGGTACCTAGTCTAAGGGTAGCTGCCCAAGAGCACGAAGTACTAGCCGTAGTTACCCAGCCGGATCGCCCCCGAGGCCGTGGACAGAGAGTATCCTATTCGCCTGTAAAAAGCTGGGCTCTAGATCAGGGACTCACAGTTTTACAACCAGAACGGATTGGAGCTTCCCAAGTCATGGATGAGCTGGAGTCTTATGGTGCAGATCTTTTTGTAGTAGTAGCTTTTGGACAAAAGATCCCTACCCGTTTGCTGGAGATGCCGAAATTTGGGTGTATTAATGTCCATAGTTCATTATTACCTAAGTATCGGGGCGCAGCCCCAATTAACGCAGCTATTGTTAATGGGGAGAGTGTTACTGGGGTCACCACTATGTATCTTAGCGAAGAATGGGATGCAGGTGATCTGATTTTACAAGCAGAAGAACCCATTTATCCTGAGGATACTGCAGGGACTCTGCACGATCGCCTCATGGAAAAGGGGGCACTGCTCTTAGGCGAAACGTTGCGGCTAATCGAGGTTGGTGAAGCACCGCGGGTTCCCCAAAACCATGATGAGGCTACCTTTGCCTTTAAGTTAGCTAAAGAAGATGCTTATGTGGACTTTTCCCGCCCAGCTTTGGAATTGGCTAATTTAATCCGGGGCATGAATCCGTGGCCAGGGGCTCATACTGATATTTTAGGTGAAAATGTTAAAATTTGGAAGGCGCGCCCAGTGGAACAAACTGGCTCACCTGGTTGTATTTTATCCCTTCTACCAGGACAGGGTTTAGTAGTTGGTTGTGGTGAAGGTGCTTTGCTTTTGGAAGAGTTGCAAAGACCAAACTCCAAGGCAGTATCTGGTCAAGATTTTGCTAATGGTTTGCGCTTAGCTGTCGGTGATTATTTACAAAGATAGGAGGAGTAAGCAATGTATTATGATCCAACATTTGTTTTAGTACTTCCTGCTTTGTTTTTTGCCATGTATGCACAGTTTAAGGTGAATAGCACTTTTAATCGTTATTTGCGGGAACGTTCTTACGCGGGCTTAACTGGAGCCCAGGTAGCCCGAAGGATTTTAGATGATCATGGGCTCCATAATGTGAATGTGGAAAGAGTTGGTGGACGTTTATCTGACCATTATGATCCTAGGGATCGTACAGTGCGTTTATCCCCAGATATTTATAATGGCACAAGCTTGGCTGCTGTGAGTGTGGCGGCACATGAAGTTGGTCACGCAGTGCAACATGCTAGTAACTATCTGCCCCTTAATCTGCGCAGTAGCATCTTTCCTGTCGCTGCCATTGGATCGCAAATGGCTTTTCCCCTGTTTATGGCGGGTTTTATCTTTAGCTTTGATACCCTCATGCTAGTGGGAATTTGGTTTTTTATTGCTGCCTTAGCGTTTCAGGTGGTCACATTACCAGTTGAATTTAATGCTTCAAGCCGGGCCATCGGTTTTCTAGATGATGGGGGCTATCTAAATCGGGCAGAAGTGCCTAAAGCTAAAGCTGTGTTGACAGCGGCTGCCCTCACCTATGTGGCAGCTACTGCAGTTGCTGCTACCCAGTTAATTCGCCTATTAGTTTTGAGAGGACAGAGACGAGACAGATGAGTAAAGTTACTAACCCTCGCCAACTAGCAGTTTTAACCTTAAACAGACTGGGGGACACAGAGGACTTCCTACGGGAAGTCCTTGATTTACATATACGGCAGAATAATCTTTCCAGTCTAGATCAGGGTCTATATACCGAATTAGTCTATGGTACCGTAAGGATGCGAAGAAACCTTGACTATGTTCTCAGTAAGTATAGTCAACGTCCACTTCATAAACTAAAACCTACGGTTTTAAATAATTTACGGGTGGGGACTTATCAGATCCTATACTTAGATCGGGTGCCCGATTCTGCAGCGGTTAACGAAGCGGTGAAACTAGCCCGCGAGTTTGAACACCAAGGGGTGGCCAATTTTACTAACGCCATCTTAAGGCAAGTAGTCAGAAATAAAGGACAAATTACCTACCCTTCCTCGTCAGAAAAACCCCTAGAGTATTTAAGTCTTAAATACTCTTATCCAGAGTGGATTATTGCTCATTGGATTAAGGAGTGGGGTGTTGAAGAAACAGAA
>JAAZLB010000158.1 GCA_012799535.1 Bacillota bacterium
AGTCTAAAGAGAGATGAGCGGGCATCCTCTGCCAAGAAATAGACCGCCTCTTCACCCTGGTCATCTACGGCTAATTCAATAACTACATCCGCATCGTAATGATCTTTAATCTCATACAAAGTCTTGAATTCTAGGGTTTGAGGATCCAGAACTGTCAGTTTAGAACCGGGGTTAGCGTACATCAAGCCGTCCTTACTCCATTTAATCTGTCTTGGTCTCCAGAAACCGTAGTTCGTTATTTCCGGGTAGACATTCACATACTTCGCCACCTCAAAAGTCTGGGGATCCAAAGCAAAAACGATGCCATCTGCAATACCCCAAATCAAGCCATCAGGCCCCTTAGAGAGAGCACTAATCATAGGTGGATTATCTAGTTCAGGCAGATCTAATTCCCAGTCACGAACAGTTTGTTTAGTAGCCTTATCCCAGAGGAAAAGCCTACCTTTTTTGGAGGTTGGGGTAATACCTAAACCACCATGAATAGTGGTACCACCTAAGAGATAATCACCTAGATCCACAAGACTAATCACACTGTGATCTTCTACTGGATTCACATACACTTCCGTTTCGCCACTAGGGATGTTGTGAATTACGATACTTCCACCCAAAACCCCATAATCAGGGATGGTGCCAATAATCAGATCATCGCCAACAATGTCCATGTAGTAAGGTCGATCCTGGCCATGTCCAACTGTAAAGACCTTTTCTAGTTTACGCGGTTGTACATTATCTAAACGGTATATATGGGCACCAGGATAAACCCCAAAGAAGACTGCCTCGTCTTTATAAGCGACCATAGCTTCAGGTTGCCCACCTTCGAAGTTAACCGTTTCACCGGTGAACACATTATACTCAGCAATTTGACCGCCAGGATATCCACCCATAAACACGCTACCACCTAATCCATAAGCAATGTGGTGGAGAGGGTTACTAGCTGGTTGCACCACCGGAGCCGGAATTTCAACTTCACCAGTTTCAAGATCGCAAAACGCTAAATCTCCAAACCAACGGGCAGTAACATACTTTTCAGAGCCATTCCGTTCCACCCAATGTCCACCGCGGACGATAGAACCGAATTTAGCACCAGTCTTGGTAGCAGTAAAATCCGTTAAATCAATGGCAGTAATCTCACCCTCGATCGCGGGATAAACCTTGCCATCTTTCGTAGCTAAATTTAAAAAACCTTGAGCCTTAGGAAATACGTGAGGCATCCACGTTTCGTTTTCAATATCGTAGAAAACTATAGTGTTAAGGCTGCCTGCGAAGCGTGCCATCACATACCCGTCTACAATAGCCATATCGTAGCAGAAAGGCAATTCTGTTTCACCTAGAAGATCATAAACTGGATCTGAGATAATCTTCTTCGTTCCAGAATGAACATCTAATTCCACTACATACCCTGTGCTTCCAGTTCCGGCAAAGACCTTTCCCTCGTGGTAACCAATAGAGCGCACATACTGCTCCCCATCAATCATGGGACCGTAATCTCGAAAAGACTTAGTTCGGGGATCAAAAGATACTACACGTCCTGTTGGGAAAGTTCCAAGATACACCCGTCCCAGTTCGTCAACGGTAATAGCCCAAATGGATTTTTCGCCAGGATGCACAACACCCAAGCTTTCAGGCGAAGCATAGTTTTTAGCATCGTAAAACCACAACTCAGCATCGCCGCCATCAACAGTGGCACCCATGTACACTACACCAGAAGCATCCACATCGATCATCCAGATATCATGAACACGATCGAGATAAAAATACTCTACTAACTTATAATTGTCTAAATCCACTACACTAAACACTGCAGGCGTACCTGCCACAGCGGCATAGAGCAGATTCTTCCCTTGTTCATTGTAAACTGCAGAGGTTTTCACGGAATAAGCGGTAATTTGGTGACCTAAATCCTCAATTGGATTTAGTCCAATTCCAGCGAGAGAACTTGCCAGGGCCGGAGTTCCAACTAAAAGAAGAACTAACAGCGTGCCAAGTAGACCATTCCAAACACGTTTCATGTTATACCTCCTATTTTGTCTTTATATGGTCCTTATTTTGTTAAAGGTGGATGAAAAGTCACCTCCTCCTACCCCAGTTGGGGATCTAATTCTTCATCCCAGTAGTAGCGATCCCTTGCACAAAGTACTTCCTCATGAAAACAAATACGACAAAAGTGGGAATGAAGTTGATTACAGTACCTGCCATCTCAAAACTAAACTTACCCCCTTGAGTCAAAAGTGAAGCCAAACCTACTGTCATAGGAAACATCTTAGCATTCGTTGTGAACAAAAGGGGATAAAAAAGGTCGTTCCAACGGGAGATAAAGGTGAACACCGCCACGATTGCCAAAGAAGTCTTGGAAATGGGTAAAATAATCCGGTGGAATATGGCCATTTCGCTGGCTCCGTCAATCTTAGCCGACTCAATAAGGCTATCTGGTATAGACACCATGTATTGCTTCAATAAGAAGAAATAAACGATATCCCAAGCCTGGGGAATCAAGAAGGCCCAATAAGTATTAATCCAGTTAAACTTAGCAAACAGAACATAGCGAGGAATCACGTAAGACTGCATGGGGACCATTATCATTGATAAGAATAACCAAAAAGTAATGGTCTTCCCCACGAAATCCTTCTTAGCATAGACATAACCTAGCAAGGCACCAATATACACGGTGGTGATGGTGGGAATAATACTAATTACTGCAGAGTTAATAAACCACCGGGTAATATGGGGACGACTTAAGATTATTTTGAAATTCTTGAGGGTTAAGGGCTGAGTAATCCACTGGGAAGGAGCGCCCATAAAGAAATACTTATCCTGAAGTGATCCAGTAATCATAATTAGAAAAGGTAACAAAAAGATAATGCACAAAAGGATCGCCAATACATAAACTACCAGCTTGCGTATACGCTCTCGCATATCCCTCACCCCCCTAATAATCATAATCCACTAAGAGATTTTGAATTAAAGACAAGACCAAAATGATCAACATTAAAACGATGGAAATAGTCCCCGCGTAACCAAGATTGAAGAACACAAAGCCATGCAAATACATTTGATGCACAATGGTTGTTGTGGAGTTGCTTGGTCCCCCACCGGTCAAAAGATAGATAGAATCGAAGACCTGAAAAGAACCAACAGTAATAAAGATTAGGACAAAAAGAGTTGTAGGCTTCAATAAAGGCCAAGTAATATAACGAAACGTCTTTATTCCATCAGCACCATCAATCCTACCCGCCTCATATAATTCCAAGGGAATATCCTTTAAACCACCGTAATAATAAACCATGGCTGTACCTGCTACCTTAAAAATGCTCAAACCAGCCAAAACCG
>JAAZLB010000159.1 GCA_012799535.1 Bacillota bacterium
ATCTGGGTTAGAATATCCACACAGGCTTCGTCCTCTTCCACCATGCGTTGTAAACCTCGCACTTGCCCCTCAATTCGCTTTAAACGCTGCAATACATTGTCCTTCTCTTGGCTTCTCACTAAGCTGTCCCCCTTCTTAAATTGATCATAGCTTTTCCTACTCCCAGTGTCAAACTGAGGTTTTCTCTGCCCCTTTGGCAGATTGTGCAAGGAAAAAGCAATTCCAAGGCGAAAGATTATCATGAGGTGATTGAGATGATAGCTTGTGTCCAGATGAAACTACGTGCTGAGGATTATCGCACGGAGCAAACTTTCGAAAACAAGATTATGAGCATCATGGATCAAATTCGCCAAGAAAGTGGAGAAGGACGCCTTTTAGTGGTCTTTCCTGAACATATAGGTACCTTTTGTATTATGTGCAATGCTCCTGAACGGACCTGGTCGAAAAAGACCTTTACTGAGGCTAGCCTTAGCTTAATCGCGCATAATTGGATAGCCGTTGCTCACTACATGTTGCACTATAGAGTTTCTCCGGTTCGAGCTCTGTTTTTAGCTAAGTCTGCCGATATTGAACGGATTTATCTCTCCACCTTTACTAAGGCGGCCCGCAAATATGGTGCGTGGATTATTGCAGGATCCGGTACCTTGCGTTGGGGCGAAACCAAGCGGATTTATAATAGTTCTCCTGTGATCACACCCACCGGTGATGTAATCTACCGTCAACACAAAGTCCATTTAGTGGATATGGAGGGTAAGGCTGGCTTGAATTTAGAGCCCGCTCCCTTAAACTACATGAGTGTAGTACAAAGTCCCTTTGGTGATCTCGGTGTGGCAGTTTGCCTTGATGCCTTCCAAGTTGAGGTAAGGGAGCGTTTAGCGGGTTTAGGCGCGCAAATTTTAGTACAACCTTCTGCCAATAATGGCCCTTGGAATGAATGGCAGCAAGAAGATTGGTTACGAAGTAGCTTTGCTGCTGTAGCTGAAAATAGGGAGTTTGATTTGGCTATTAATCCTATGTTAGTAGGTAACTTTTTCGATGTGGAATTTGAGGGTCAATCTAGTATCATTGACCAGCAAGGGTATGTAGTGCAGGCCCAGAGCCATGACGAAGAGGAGATTTTGCTAAAAAAAGACCCTTTGAGTTAGTTTTCCACTGGCCATCAAAATAGATTCTATTGTTCCAGAATATGCAGTGGACTTTTCCCTTGTAGGTGTAGATGTGTGGCAGATGGGCATTCGCAGTGGTGCGACGCATGGGTACCACCAATTCTGCTCCTACTTTAAGTTCAGGTGCTAGAGTAAGATCCACACAACTTAACCCCATCCCGATTCGGCCCACTACTGGTAGTGCTCGGTTCTCATAAAGGACGTGGGGCTGCTGTCCCTTCATCATTCTTTTTAGGGCCAGCCTTAATTGGTGCCAAGGGATTCCCTGGGGTTCTAAGTCTAAACCATGGGCAAATCCCGCTCCAATCACGCCCACCTCCATGGATCTAGGGGTCTTGTAATCACCACCATAGCCTATTAAATGCCCTTTAGGTAAGGTGCGAATCTGGAGGATCCGCGTTTTTACCAACCAAGTGTCTTGAAGGGTCCAGGTTTGGTCTACTGGGAAAGGGCTTTGTCCATATAGTAAGGTCCCAATTCGTACTAGGTCCAGATGGCTTGCGGGCATATTAAGAAAAGCAGCACTATTGGCTCCATGCCACAGAATTTGAGAATATTCTTTGCCTAATTGTGCACGGAGTTTGAGTAAAATGTCCAATTGTTTGCGGGTAAATGTATAGTTTTTAAAAGCCATAGAAAAATGAGTAAAGATGCCCCCTAGCGTAAGATAGGGGGTTTTTTCAATGAGCTTTACTAATTCTAAAGCCTTCTCTGGAGCTACTCCTAGACGTCCAAAACCAGTATCCACTTTGAGGTGAACAGTTACATGGCGCCCTTGCCTTTTAGCTAATTGACCTAGTTTTTCTATTAAATCAGGAGAGGTAATAGTAGGTATTAGTCTATGTCGCAAAATCAAGGGTAATTGGTCCAAACTAGGGGGCGTGAGTAAAAGAAGGGTAGGCTTGGTGAATTCCAAAATTGTTAGGGCCTCTTCTACAGAACTTACTCCGAAAAATTCATAACCTAAGCTTTGTAAGAACGCAGCTACTACCGGTGCCCCATGCCCATAAGCATCTCCTTTGAGAATGGGAAGAATTAGGGTGTTACTATGTTCTTGGATTTGTTGAAGGTTGTGGGC
>JAAZLB010000016.1 GCA_012799535.1 Bacillota bacterium
ACCCGCTTGCTGATAGTTGTTTAGTTTCTTAACTCGATCTATTTGTGTGGATGTGGGAGAGAGTATTTCCACAATTAATTCTGGAAGTGAATCTACGGGGTTGCTCCGAGCTGGTCGTTTCCCGGGGAGGTAAAAAAGATCTGGTTGAACTACGGTGTGTTTATTGATGTAAAGATCCAAGGGGGCATCAAATACTTCACCATGGGGGTCTTTTTTCTCGAAATAAGCGATCAATATTGTCTGTAATCGCCGAGACACCCTCTGGTGTTGGTATGTGGGCGATGGATCTTTGATAATACATCCGTCAATTAATTGAGTGGTATAGCCAGTTTCCCGTGGTAATTTTGCATAATCTTCGTAGGTCAGCTTTTGCAAGCTGAAACAATCTAGTGGTTCTTCTTGAACCCCATATCCAGAATCCTTCTTTAGTGCCGCCAGAACATCGTCTGCAACATACCGGTATTGGCGCGAACCCACTTCAATATGGGGGATGCGATCTTCCCGAGTGTAACGCCAGATTGTCTCGACCGAAAGGTTGAGTAGTTCGGAAAGTTCCTGAGCAGTGATTAGCCCTTTTTCAGACATGGTGCCCCTCCTCGATGCTTTTTTACATCAATTTTATAACAAGATACAACTAAAATCAACTCAAACCAAGTTAGACAGGAAGCTGTGCAAGAAAGAATGGCCGACCCGGAGTCTAACATCTCTTGACAACCAGTTCCTTTCTGAGTATGATTGTAATATAAACATAACAAACTAAAACAAATTCTTTACACTGGACGCGGCAATGTTACGGAAAACCACGATAGGGACTCTAGTAATAGCACTTCTAAAGACAACTATTATGAGGGGGGAATTTTGTGGGTTTACAAAACCACTTCGTCGATTATCCGGAATTTGTCTTGCAATTTGAACAAGATGCGAAAAGGATCATGGACGAGGTTGAAGCGGCCTGCGAAAGACTTTCAGTGGAGCATGAGGTCTACGGTGGGGAACGAGTTGGTGATTACGAATGCCGGATCAGTGTGAAAGGAGTGCCCTTATACGCTAGAGCAGTGATCATCGGCTATGATGGATACCTAGAATTTGGTTATCTATCGTTTTCCCAGGGAGAATGGGTTCACAATTGTGTGTCTCAAGAAAAGTTGTCCTCGAGCGACACCGGCATTTGCCTTGGAGGTAAAGAACTACTCCCTGGCAGATATAGCTTAATTCCCTATATCAACAAGGTTATAGAAAGCACCCTTTCTGGAAAACGGACCTTAGCCTATTGTCCCACAAACAAAACGTGGTACTTTACTGACTGCCCTGAACTTCCAGAAAACTAAGGTATGCAACAAAAGTCAGCACGCTCACAAGGGCGTGCTGTATTTATTTCAGTATAAGAGATTCGTCAGATGGAATACACAATCCTACAGTTTACCCTGTTACATAACTGATGTCAACACTTAATTTGCGTTTTTCTCCATTTTGTGCTATCATTAAATAGGACCGCGTCGCAACACTAACGGCGCGGTTTTTCGATGAAGTATTAAAATAGATACGGAGGAGCTAAAATGGATTTGCTTAACGAGGAAGTAAGGCATAAAAGTTTCGGCACAGGCCAAGTCATTGAACAGGTGGACTCGTATATTAAAGTCCGCTTTGAAGAGGGAAACAAGAGGTTTGTTTATCCCGATGCCTTTGGGGAATTCTTAACCATAGTTGACCAGGAAGTTGCGGAGCGGGTAGAAAGCCTAAGACGAAAAGTAGAAAAAAAGCGGCTAAAAGAAGAGCAAAAACTGGCCCAGAAGCGCGCTTTGGAACAGGAAAAGCGGCAACGTCGTCTCGAACGGGAACGGCTCATGAAAAACCACAAACTGCACCCTGCGTCTCAGGTAGCTTTTTGGCTAGATGAAGAAGAACAAAATCAAGTGTTTACTGAATGGAGAGTTTTCACAGGAGTAGCCAAGAGTGGTCGTAATAAAGGTAAACCAAACCGGTTACCTCGAGTGCATCAAAACAGTTCCTGTATTATTACTGCAAGAGAACCTAAGGTAGCCGAAGAAAAGAGAAGGATCGTAGGAATCTTTATGGTAGATGAAGGTTTCATCGGTAGGCTATGTGAAGACGGACACATTCCTGCCCATCCCAAGTATAGACTACGCCTTTCAGAAGAGGAATCGGCTCAACTCCTATTTTGGAATTACTACATTAACGAAAGATATCCCCGTAATATGACCTGGAATAGTGGCAGACACCGTTATTTTGATAATGTCTGGCTAGCCCAAGTGTTACGAGACCTTCTTCACTTAAAACGAGACGAAGCAGAGAAGGAACTTGTGGAGGATTTTTTAGAGTACTTTTGTCACCTCAACCACTTGGATGGGGAAATACCCAGCCCAAGCGGTGTACTAGCACAATCAAAGGAAAGTGGACGGTGAGATATGAAAATCACTTTCATGGGACGAACACTCCTAATTGGTGTAAAAACGCCAAGCAGGGGTGTTTTTTTGAGGGGCTACAATGGGGGTGCCCAGAAGCAGAAGAGATTAGTAGATAGACCAAAGTGGGCGCTCGTTCCCCGTACTTATCTTTGGATCCTAAG
>JAAZLB010000160.1 GCA_012799535.1 Bacillota bacterium
AGAACTACAAGTTCACCTAATTTATCCCCTTGTTCAACAGGAGCCCTTAGCCCTGAGTGCAACTGAATTTTCCTCTCAAATTCCAGATCTTGTTCTGAAATCGCCACTAAAGAAAACTCCCGACTTAAAATTCCATTTACTTGATGTTGTACCCCGTCGGGTATGATCACCGGGATGATCAGCTGATCCATAGGAATTAAAACTCGCAGATTATCAAAAGCCCATTCCATCAATTGCTTGTTTTCTCCATTACGAACTTCACGACTTCTAGCACCTAAAACCACAGTAATTATCCGCCGATCGTGTCGACAGGTCGAGGTAACTAAGGTGTGGCCCGCTGGGGTTGTCGCCCCTGTCTTCCCCCCTTCCACACCAGGTAAACCAAGGAGAGGATGGGTATTTACAATCTTACGATTCTGGGCCTTGAGTAGATACTCTTGGGTGCCCAAGATCTTGCGTAGAAGTTCCGATTCTAATGCCACCTGCAAAAGTTTGGCCTGGTCAAAGGCTGTGGAATAATTATTACTAAAAATGGAAAGAAGCCCGGTACAGTCAGTATAGTTGGTATCTTTCAGACCGAGGCTTTGGGCCTTGTCATTCATTAACTTGGTAAAATTGGCCTCGGAACCAGCTACGTGTTCTGCAAGCGCTACCGCGGCATCGTTTGCGGAAACTAAAGCAGTGGCATAAAGGAGCTCCTCTAGAGTGAATTTGTCCCCCGCTTTAAGATTGATCTGGGTTCCATCTCGACTTGCTGCCCTTGCACTAGCTGTAACTACCGTATCTAGTTCTAATTTCCCCTGTTCAACAAGTTCTGAGATGCACACTAAGGTCATTATCTTGGTGATACTTGCAATCGAACGGCGTTGGTGAGCGTTTTTTTCTAAAATAGTATAATTAAAATCTCCATCGTAAACCACATAAGCAATAGAACTAAGCTCTGGAACTGGGGTTAACGCACCCCAAGCCAAGTCTGGCCCCCAAAGCACCAAGATTACAAGTAGGAAAGCAAATTTTAGGCGCCCCATACTGCTCCTCCTTTCCCCTCTCTTGCATAAATACGTACCCACATTAGTAATTAGTACATATACTAGAAACGGTAGAGAAAGGAGGAAAAACGTGGAAGCATTGCTTTTACATGGTCAAGACGCTCTTTTCAACCATTATGTGGCCACCCATCCCCATGGTGATCTTCTTCAAATCACCTTTTGGGGACAGCTCAAGGAGAGTTCGGGGTGGAACTACCATCCCTTAGCTGTAAGAAAAAGAGGAGTACTCCAAGGCACCGCCCTCATTTTGACTAAGAAACTTCCTTATCTGCCTTACACAGTGGCCTATTCACCTCGGGGACCCCTTTACTCTTCAGAAGAAGCCCTACTTGAGTTGTGGGAAGCCGGCAAAGAGCTGGCTCTGTCAAAAGGGGCCCTGGTCTGGAAAATGGACCCAGCACTCCCTTGCCCAGATCCCCTTTGGGAGAAACTAACTAAGCAAAATAACCTCCAACGCCAAGACACAGGTTTAGATTTTCTAGGAGTACAGCCCCGTTTTGTCATGACCTTGGATTTACGGCCATCCCTTGATACCATACTTAAAAACATGAAAAGTAAAACCCGCTACAATATCCGCTATGCAGAACGGAAAGAAGTGCGGGTCTTTATCGCCAAAGAAAGAAAGCAGCTGGGGGTTTTCTACACCTTACTTCAAGAAACTGCAACTAGAGACGGCTTCAGCATTCGCCCCCTCAGTTATTTTGAGGCGATGTGGGATCAGCTAGTCCAAAATAAGTTGGCCCAACTGTTTTTAGCCTACCATCACAGCACGCCCCTTGCTGGAGCCATTCTATTTCGCTTAGGTAGGCGTGCGTGGTATGTGTACGGAGCCTCCACTAACGAAAACCGCAATTTACAAGCTGCCCATTTGTTACAATGGGAAATGATCAAATGGGCCAAAAGCCAAGGATGCCAAATCTACGATTTCCGAGGAGTTTCAGGGGATCTTAATCCAGAACACCCCCTTTATGGCTTGTATCGTTTTAAAGAGGGCTTCGGGGCCCAATTAGAAGAGTATGTAGGTGAATACGATCTACCCATTTCCCGGGGAGGATATCTGTTATGGCAAAGGGGACTTATGGCACACCACTGGTTGCGCCAACGCAACATCAAAACTTAGCCTGGTCTACTTGGATAGAAATAAACCTAGATGCCCT
>JAAZLB010000161.1 GCA_012799535.1 Bacillota bacterium
TATTTGGTGCGGCGAAATTGGCTTGGAATTCACTGGGGATGGAGTAGACGTGCTTAGTTGGGATTAAATCAAACTCATGCTTAGTAGGGATGGGTCAACAGGTGCAGGTCGCATCAACGACGTTGAACATTCCCCTTACGAAGATGGGATGGCCGAGGGTTTGAACAGTTGGAGCTGCATTTTAAGATTGTCTTTGTTAGTGTCTATCTTGGAAGGCCCAAAACCACTATGAGTAATGGTCTTGGGCCTTTTACTTGTTTCACAAAGTCCTCGTAGAAGGTCTTTCTTCTTCTCTATGAACGGAAAAGTCTATATGCTATGATATAAAGGATATAGAGATGGGGAGGTGCCCGAAAACAATGTCAAAGACTCATGACTTAACTCAAGGTAGTATATCTCAAGCCCTAACAAAACTCGCCATACCCATTATTGCCACTTCCTTTGTGCAAATGGCCTACAATCTCACCGATATGATTTGGGTGGGAAGGGTAGGATCAGGTGCGGTGGCCGCGGTTGGCACCGCTGGCTTTTTCACTTGGTTAGCTAATGCTATTATTTTAATTCCTAAAGTCGGTGCCGAAGTTGGGGTTGCCCAATCCATTGGACGGAAAGACTTGGACGATGCCAAAAGCTATATTCGCCATAGTCTGCAGTTGATTGTGATTCTATCCATATTATACGGTGCGAGCCTGATTATTTTCCGCCATCCCTTAGTAGGCTTTTATCGCTTGGGTGAAAGTATTGAAAGTGCGGCACGGACTTATTTGGTAATAGTCTCTGTAGGAATGGTTTTTTTCTCTCTTAACCCTATTTTCACCGCTATATTCAATGGTGCTGGCGATAGTACCACGCCATTTAGGATCAACGTCATCGGCTTGGTGATGAATATAATTTTAGATCCCATCTTGATTTTCGGTTTAGGACCCATCCCTAGAATGGAAACAGCGGGAGCGGCTATGGCTACTGTTCTTGCTCAACTTACTGTCACCTTAGTTTTTATCTGGGAAGCCAGAAAACGTCCAGAACTCTTTTCAGGATTGAATCTCAAAGCAAGACCAGATCGGGAGCACGTTCAACACATCGTAAGTCTCGGTTTTCCCGTTGCTTTACACTCTGGTTTTTTTACTTTGATTGCCATGGCCATCGCCCGGATCCTTTCCCAATGGGGGCCCTTACCAATTGCAGTACAGCAGGTAGGCTCCCAAATAGAATCTATCTCTTGGATGACTGCAGGAGGCTTCCAAACCGCCATGAGTGCTTTTATTGGACAGAATTACGGGGCGAGAAAATGGGATCGGGTATACAAAGGCTATTTCGTTGGTCTAGGCATCGTTTCTATTCTTGGTGTTTTTGCTACCTGTCTCTTGATTTTTGGGGCCAGACCTCTTTTTTCCTTATTCATTAAGGAAGAGGAGGCCATCAAGCATGGTGTAGTTTATCTACGCATTCTTGGCTTATCACAGCTGTTTATGTGTATCGAAATCGTCACTGCAGGTGCCTTTATTGGACATGGTAAAACTTTTCCTCCATCCATAGTGGGAATCGGCTTTAACTTCTTGCGCATCCCCGCAGCCTTAATTCTTTCGGCAACAGCTTTAGGTGTAGATGGGGTGTGGTGGGCGATCAGTATTTCTAGTATCTTTAAAGGTTTAGTTTTGTTTGCTTGGCATTTTCGCTATTTGCGTTCTCATCCGGAGATGGGTAGTTTGGGGGAACGATCAGTATAGGGACCATTGTTTCTTTTGAAGGAATTACCCAATTGGGTGGTGAAAATGGAACCAACAGACAATTTGGGAAATGGAAGTGTGGATCCATGAATAAAATAGTGGTGCTTTATCGTTCAAAATATGGGGCAACAAAAAAGTATGCTAAGTGGTTGGCTGGAGATTTGCCTGCAGATTTGATAGAGGTAAAAGATGCAAAAATTGAGAAGGTAGCCACATACGACACCGTGATTTTGGGTGGTGGTATCTACGCATCTGGAATTGCAGGCCTTCCGTTCCTGAAAAAATACTACGAGACTTTGAAAGACAAAAAGTTAATCGTCTTTGCTGTAGGTGCATCTCCCTATGATGAGGCTGCAATGGTAGCTTTAAGACAGCGCAATTTTCAAGGAAAATTGGCGGACGTTCCCTGCTACTATTGCAGAGGTGCCTGGAACGAGGATGAGATGTCTTGGGTGGATCGTATCCTCTGTACTTTCTTAAAGAAGATGGTGGCCAAGAAAGACCCTGCTACCTATGAACCCTGGGAGGTCGCTTTGATGGAGGCAATGGGGACTAATCACGATTGGACAGATCGAAAATACCTTAAACAAATCATCGATGTAGCATTAGACGATTGACCATCGAGTGGTCAGCCCTGCAGAGGCTGACCACTTTTTTACATCACTGGAGGTACATATAGATTCAGAAACTCTAACACTAAGATTGGGGCCTATTCTTTCTGCTAATGGGGATTTCCTTAGCGCTAGTATTAGGGGGCTATCAGGTAGAGGAGTTAATTAGATCCGTTATATCAATGATCAAGAATCTGGGCGACATTCAGGCTTGGATATTGCCGCCCCCAAAGGGACACCTGTAGTAGCTAGTAATCACGGTATTGTAACCTTAGCCCGTTGTCTGCACGTGACCGGCAATACGGTGATCTTGGATCCTGATTTGATCATGATCACTGAGTCCTTAAGAGTGGATTAGAGAAGGATATAAAACACTTAACGTTGTTGTGTATCCGGTGTTTCTTGACAGGTTGGGCAGAAGTAAATTGTGCCGCCCATATATTTCTCTTTCACAATTGACTCTCCGCACTGTACACAACCGGAGACAAGAGCACTCCTAGACAATTTCGTTTGATAGCCACCGGGTAGCCCAAAAATGTCCTTTTCTGTATCCCGTCCGCCCTTGTCGATCATGTTGCGTAGAACAGAAATCGCGCAGGATAGGAGTTTGTCTTGCTCCGTATTGCTAAGGGTGCCAATTTTTCGTTTCGGATGTAGATGGGCCTCAAGTAAGATGTCTTGTAATACACCGTTTCCGATGCCTGGAAAACGTTGTTCTGTTGCTAAGAACGCTTTCACGCTTAGATTCGGTTTACTGTCCACCAACATTTTCCGGTAATAAGGTGCGAACTCACTTGAAAATGGGGATATTGCCGATTTGCTCTTGATATAGTATTCGTTATTGTAATCTCCATCGTGAAGGATGATGCTACCATACATGGCAACTGTGAAGACTAAGGCAGTCTCGTCATGAAAACCAATGAGAAGCTGATAGTCTTTCGGTTCTTTACCCTTACTTACAAGTCGCACATTAACCCCATCATTGAAGCAGATCCGTTTCCCGTTATCAAAAAACATCTCTACAAAGATTCCAAAGCCTTCGGCATGTTGAATTATGTTATCACGTAGTGCAGTATCGTATTCTTCTGGAGCACCAGCAAACCAGCAAAACTTATGAGCCTTTGTTGGAGGTAGAACATAGGATATCCTTTTTCCCTGAACATTTTCTCTTAGCTGCCGAGCGATGTTAATAACCTCCGGTAACTCTAGCATGGAAGTGCCTCCTCATCAAATTTATAATAAGCGACCGCTGCGGGCAACCAAACTACAACCCCAAATCTGTCACAACAGCATTGTGAAAGCGGGCCCTTATGGTGTTTAGGTCCAGCTTGCTACTGATATGGAGATGATTGGTCAAAAGAACAATTACTAGATTTTTTTCCGGATCAATCCATAAGGAAGTGCCTGTGAAACCTGTGTGTCCAAAAGCTCGTGTGGACAATAACTCCCCACTGGAGCGAGGTCTAGGCGTAAGTTGGGTAACGGGAGCAAAATAGGGTGTCATGGATGGGGCAGGAGACATTTCTTCCCGGGTGATTATGCCATAGGTAAATAGAACCCAACCGAGGCCACGGGCAACATTGAGTCCGGAAGTTTGGTTGGATATGGCTAGTTTTGACAAAGATGGACTGAGAAACCCAGGTGCTTCTCCTCGTAATGCTCGCAACCAAGCTTGGCCAAAGGTGAGTAAATCACTAGCGGTGCTAAATAGTCCCGCGTTGCCACTAATTCCTCCTAAGGCATAACAAGCATTACCGTCATTGGGAGTGCCTGGTCCGTACCCCTTTCGCCAACGATCAAAGGAGAATCCAGATTGGCTAGTCATTCCCTTTTCGATGGTGCTATCCGCTTCGTTAAACACTATCCGCTCAGGATTAACCTGCAAAGTATGCAAAGGTAGATAGGTAGTTTCTCCCATACCTAGGGGAGAGAAGACCAGTTCTTTGGTGGCTTGCTCTAATGGTAATCCTGTAATGCCCTCAATCAAGAGACCTAAGACAATATAACCTAAGCAACTGTATTCTACACGCGTACCAGGCCTATAGGCAAGGTCGAGCCTGCTGATTACCGCAAGTGCTTCTTCCTTATTGTTGGCTTGCGTATAGATGGGAAACCAGGCTGGTATCCCTGAGGTATGGGTCAGGAGGTGCCGGATGGTGATTTGACTGTAATCACCTTGGGGCCAGTTTTGAAAAAAGGCCGAAACGGGCTGATCAAGGGAGACTTTGCCCAGCTGAACCAAGCGTAATAGGGTAGTAGCGGTGGCTACCGGCTTGGTCAAGGATGCTAAGTCGAAAAGATCATCCGTTTTTAAGGTTCTTCTTGCGGGCTCGGTTTTAGAAAAGCCTCCCGCATGGAGAAATAGCGTCTGTTTGTGGTTCGCGACCCCCGCAACAGCTCCGGGAAATGCCCCCTCATCCAAACCTTCTTGAATTACACTCCAAGCTTTTTCCAACTTCAAGTTACTCAATGTTGATCGCCCTCCTTAATTCTATTCTAAATCATATGTCAACAAAGGAAAACCCCTCCGTGTGGAGGGGTTGCTCGCTTTGATTTTCTTTTTCTTATTGAGCTTTAGCCCAACGATCATAGGCGGACTGATAAGCTTCGAGGTAATCGGCTAGACCAATACCATTGAGGGTTCTTACATACTTATCCCAACCCTTATCGATGGATTCGGCACCGGTGATGAACTTTGCTTCCATCTGTTGGAAGTAGGTGTCAATATCCATTTTGTATTGATTAATTACGTCGATCTCGTCTTCAGTGAAGTAGACAAGGGGGAAGGGAAGTTTTGCATAAGGAATTAACTCCTCGGAAATCCACTCATAGATCGCTAGAATAGTGGGGTTGCCACCTTCTTTTTCAAAAAACTCTCTAGTCAAGACCATGGGTACGTTAGTACCTACACCAGGTGCATGTTTAGCATTAGTCTGGGTGGTGCTTAACCCTTCATCAGCCAAGAGAATCCATTGACCATCTTCGTTCCAGACAAAGGTCTTGCCTTCGATACCTAAACGGGCAAGGATAGTGCCTTCTTCAGAGTAAGCGTGGTCAATCCAGCGCATGGTTGCCTCTGGATACTGGTTCTTACTGGTAATTGCGGCTCGACCCCGTCTAATCTCACTCATTTCTACGGTGAGTTTGGTTGGGTTAGTGGCACTGGTCATAGGTGGTAAGACTGGGTAGTTCATGGCTTCGGTTACATCGTGGAAACCAACCATCACGATCGGCCAGGTAGATAGGACACCTACTTGCTTGCCTTTAGCTACGAATTGTTCCCAAGTGTGAGAGAACATCTGATTATCCAAAAGCTGTTCAGAGTAAAGGCGATTCATGAACTTGAGATATTCCTTGAATTCAGGCTGGTTCCAGGCTAATTGAACTTTGCCATTGTCATCCACGTAAATACCATCTTGCTGTACTAAGCCAAAGTTAGCTAGTAAACCAAGGCGTAGCTCGCTGGCATTAGCAGCAGTAAGGGGAATTACTTCCTCAACATTGCCAGGATTCTTTTCTTTAAAGGCTTTTAGCAATTCATAAAATTCATCCATTGTTTCTGGCTTGTCTACACCTAATGCTTCAAGCCATTTACCATTAAGCCACATGATAGGAGTTTTGGAGGTAATATTTTGGTCGATACCTGGTAAGGCATAGATGTGCCCGTCTGGAGCGGTAATGGATGCTTTGATCTCGGGATTTTCTTCGATTAACTTCTTGAAATTAGGAGCGTACTGGTCAATAAGATCCTCAAGGGGAATTAAAATTCCTTGAGCACCAAAATCTGCTTCATCGTTAGGTGTTAACTCGCCACCAAAAAAGAGATCAGGAAGGTCCATACTAGCTAATGCTAGTTGTTTAGCTTGAGTATAGTCGTCACCAGCAGCGGTGCGGAACTTAAACTTAATATTCGTGAGCTTTTCCATCTCTTGGAAGTAGCCCATATCATCCCAAACTGGTTGAATGGGAGAACGGCGAGCCATCATCTCAAGGGTAATGGGTTCATCAACGATTGGGTAACCAGTTGGGTTGAAGTTCGCTAATACAGGAAGTGCCCCAATGGTCATGGTTGCGCAAAGAACGACAGTCATTATAAGCGGAAGCAATTTTCTGTTTTTCATGAGGGGTGCCCCTTTCTTTTTATTAAGCGCTTGTGCAACAGACAAAAGTTTAAATTGACTATCTCTCCTTTCCCTTTATTCCTTGATAGAACCGATCATAATGCCCTTAACGAAAAAGCGTTGCAAGAAGGGGTAGATGATTAACAGAGGAGCGGAAGAGATGATCATTACTGCATATTTAATTATATCCGCGATCCGTGCATGTTCTTGTAAGGCTTCTACAACACCTCGCTGTTGCATTAATTCGGTCATCATTTTTTGCTGGATAAGAATCTCTCTTAAGAAAAGCTGTAACGGCCACAAAGCTCGATCTTGCAAATAAATTAAGGCTCCAAAATATTGGTTCCAGTGTCCTACCCCATAAAAGAGGGCCATGACGGCAATAATGGGAGCGGAGAGAGGTAATATTAACTGAAAGAAAATTCTGATGTGACTAGCTCCGTCAATTTCCGCGGCTTCTTCTAAGCCTTTGGGGATATTCATTTTAAAGAAGGTCATAGTCACAATAATGTTCCAAATAGAAGCCGCCGCGGGCAAGACCATGGACCAGATGGTGTTAATCATGCCTAAATCTCGTACCAACATATAAGTGGGAATTAATCCCCCATCAAAGAACATAGTAAACACAAAAAGTCCCATAATAATGTTTCGCCCCACTAAATCAGAACGGGAAAGGGCGTAGGCCGCGGGCAAGGTAACCGCAAGGTTAATAAAAGTACCTAGTAAAGTATACATAATGGTGTTGCGGTAACCTATTAAAAGTTCTCTACTCTGGAAAATACGTCGGTAGCCTTCCAAGGTGAAACCTTTTGGTAGTAACCACATCTGCCCTGAGTTTACGTAGTAGGGATCACTGACTGAGGCACTAACGATGTAGATTAAGGGATAGAGAACAATTAAGACGAAAAGAATGATCAGGACCTTATTAACAACATCAAAAACCTTATCAGGATCAATTGCTCTAGTTTTCATTGTCTATCCTCCTTACCACAAGCTCGTGCCGGTACGTCTTGCGACCCGGTTGAAAAAGAGTAGAATAACCAAGTTCACTACAGAGTTAAACAGTCCAATCGCGGTGGAATAAGCATATTGCCCATGCAAGAGACCCGCCTCGTACACATAGGTTTGAATCACTTGGGATGATTCGAGGTTTAAGGGATTTTGCATAAGAAGAATCTTCTCGAACCCGATGGAAAGCATATTGCCCATACTTAAAATGAGTAGAATAACAATGGTGGGCAGAATGCTAGGAATATTAATATGCCATATTCTCTCAAGACGGGTGGCTCCATCAATTTTAGCCGATTCGTGTAACTGGGGGTCTACTCCAGCTAGAGCAGCTAAATAGATGATCGCGCTCCAACCTAAGTTTTGCCATTGACCGGACCAGACGTAAACAGTCTTAAACCAGCGAGGATCCGTCATAAACGGGATGGGTCCAATCCCGAACAGTCCTAAGAAGTTGTTCACGATACCCTTGGCAGGATCCAAGAAGGCGATAATCATCCCCACTAAGACTACAGTGGAGATAAAGTGGGGAGCATAGGTAATAGTCTGGGCCGCTTTCTTAAAGGGTCCATCTTTCAATTCATTTAAAGAAAGGGCCAAAATCACCGAGAGGGGAAAGAGCGCTAATCCGTACAGGTTAATTAGAATGGTGTTCCGGATTAGATCCCAGAAGTAATAGGAATTAAAAAAGCGAGTAAAATGGCGCAAACCTACCCATTCACTACCCCAGATGCCTTGGGATGCCTTAAAGTTTTTAAAGGCAATTTGTAAACCGTAGAGTGGATAGTACTTGAAAACAGCGAAATAAATGATTGCAGGAGCTAAAAGCAAGTAAAGTTGCCAGTTGATTTTTATTTTTCTCCAGTTGATGAGTCTGGGCTTTACAGA
>JAAZLB010000162.1 GCA_012799535.1 Bacillota bacterium
AGCAAAACCACCATATGGCGAGCTTCTTCCATGGTGAAGTTTCCGGTGATTTGCGCCTTCCCTTCTAGGATAGGTTCGCGAATCATTACCTCCTGCAAAAGTTCACCATCAAGGATGATCTTGGTAGTTTGTCCCTGATAACGACTTGTGAGCTGAGCAAAAAGTTGCACGCCCTCCTTATCAAACTCTAAATCAATGGCGGGACGCCCATAACGATCAGTACCTAACTGAACTGTCTTGAGCAAAGAACCATCTAAAACAGTGTTACCATAGGGATCCTTAAACTCCAAGAGGGCAGTTTTCCCCACCGTATCAATAGCCTGCTGCTGATCGTGGATCCCAGGGAGTTCAATAATCACTCGACGAGCTCCTTGTCTTTGAATTAAGGGCTCTGAAACACCTAAGGCGTTAATTCTCCGCTCAATAATGGAGACAACCCCCACCATGTTCTCATTCGTCACTGTTCCAGCCGATTCATCTGCCTCTAAGACGACGTGTACGCCACCTTTGAGGTCCAAACCAAGATTGAACGGCGTGATGTACAAGAACACTCCTGAAACGATCAATACAGCTAGGATAATACCAATCTTCCAGCCGCTCCTACGTCTCAAATGCGACTCCTCCTTTGTCGATTTTACTTAACAACATAAATAATTATACTACCAGGCACCATAAGTGTCTAGAGCAAAAGTACCTCATTAATTTCAAGCTTAAATTGACAGTCTAAGTAAGCGGCAGCCCGCCGACACATGAGCATGCGGTCTAAAAAGATCTCGAAATACTCCATAATGGAGGTGTTTTCTGTTTCAATAGTAATCCGTAAGGTAATCAAACGTTCTTCTTCATTCACATCTAAAAAGGACTTAATTACTGCATAGTTTACTCTATCGTGAATATCGAAACTGGCTATATCACGATTACGCACCCTTGTGCGGTGAACATCGGATTTATCAGCCAAAATTAAGGCAGCCGCGATTTCATTTACCGGTTCCCCCACCTCTTCTTCGTGATTACCTACAGCACTTAGAATTAGGGCAACCTCCTCTGGTGGCATGCCTAACTCCCGCAAGAACGGTTCGATCAACAAAGCACTAGAGGCACCGTGGTGAACTCGACCAACGCAATTACCAATATCATGGAGGTAACCCGCGATGGCAGCCAATTCCGCGGCGCGCTCATCATACCCCAAGTGTTCTAACACATTTCTGGCTATAGATGAAACAAGACCAATGTGGCGTAATCCGTGTTCGGTATAGCCCATGGCCTGCAAATTAGCATCTGCCTGTTTTATATATGCCTTAATACTTGGGTGCTTTTTTATGTCGTTTAATTTCACCATCACCACAACCTCCTTATAGGGGCTTTATTCCTAACTCGAGAAGCCTTTCATGCACATGTTCAACTAGTTCTTCAGGGGTAAAGCCATCTGTCTCAATGATCAAAGTGGCATGTTCCCTGGCGTTAGCTAAAAGTTCCTGCTGCTGTTGATAACGCTTGGGGCCCCAGGAAATCCGTTTCCTTTGTGTGATCGTCTCATAACTACAATTCAAAAGGATCAAAACATCCGGTTTGTAACGTTGCCAAAGCCGCCCACTGACTGAATGTTCTTGAGCAAAACTACGAACATAATAGCCTAATCTCCGTAAACCAGAAGAAAGGGTGGTCTTCCCAGAAGCACACACCCCCACTATTAAAATTAACGGTCTGTGGGGCATTTTGCTCACCCCTTTAGAAAGGATAAGAAACGGACATCCGCCTGATCCCTAAGGTGTTGGGTTTTTCCACCACCGTCAGCACCGCTACCACCATATCATCTTTAGGTTTGCCCCCATCAAGATAAATGGAGTAATCTAGAATTTCATCAGCCAAATCTTGAACTGGGGTACCTGCATCGAGGCGATCGTACACCCATTCAAAGGAAAAAGTCTCTCCACCGCCATAGCGGCCGGCATGGATTACTCCATCAGTAAATCCGATCAAGACTGTATCTTCCACTAACTCTAAATGGGTGATGGCCGGCTTGATCAAACGGCGCACACCGATGGGGTCGACGGGTGAATCTAAAGAATGGGCTCCATCAGGGCAACCAATAATAACTGGGCTATTGGAATTACGGGAGACTACTAAACAGCGATGATCCAAATCAGCAGTGAGCATAGTTGCAGTCGCGGAAACCTGTCCATCTCGAAAAGCGTATAAATGATCATTAATAACACGCATCACTGCACCATCCCTAGCCCCATCTTCAATGAGGCTGGAGGCCTTGGTGGCAATCATATGACTGGTTCGTTTAGCAGCACGGCCATGCCCCTGACCATCTACGATGATCACGGAGACCCCACCCCGGGGTCTTTCTACTACCTCAACCGAATCTCCACTAACTCCAGTGGCATATTTACCCACCTTAGCAACGCCCACTTGAACCTCCATGCCTAAACCCCTATCTTCTTAATTCCATTCAAAGCCATTCACTGCCCGAATCCAGTATTCCCGAGTATCCCCCTGGAACTGATCTGCATTCAAAAACATAGTTAGGTAAACAACATGCTCTCCTTTTTGGAAAAACACCGAGCGTAACATCACTTTCTTGCCATTAGCACCTGTGGCCTCATAGGCATAAAAATGGGCCTTAAGATTGTTAGAAGTAGTGATCTCTTTATTAGAAATCAAGGCCACGTTCTTCACCAAGGGCTTGTAGCGTGCTTCTAAGCTTGCCCGTACCGCTTCAATATCTTTACCAGGTTGATGAATCACTTCCATAACGATGGTACCATTGGCGAAGGTCATTTCCAAAACCTCCATACCAAAGATGGAACGTTGAAAATAGTTCTGTGCCACTGAGGGAATAATGGCACTAAAGGCTGGCTGTTCCACTACATACCACCAATAACTGGGATGATCGTGCAAATAGAAGGTGCCCGCCTGAGCGACCTGAATGCTAAAAAAGAACATGAGTATAATCGCAACAATATTTAA
>JAAZLB010000163.1 GCA_012799535.1 Bacillota bacterium
TCATCAGCAACAGGTACGCAGGCACCAGATATTTCATCACCGATTCTGAACTGATGCTTGGCATGGGTAGCTTTACCAATACCAATAGCGAATTGTCGTTCTTCCTCCCCAATAGTGCCGTTTAGGAATAAAGCATACCCCAAGTAATTATGGCTGACCTCATCAAATGAACGAATCAACCTTATTCTGGGTTGGACTGATAGGATATTGCCTGTGAAAGTTAACTTGTCCATTTGGTGAGTCACTTCTTTCTGTTATTAGGGTAAACACCCTCCTGACGTACCACTACTGTTTTCAACTTTTTGAGCTTTGTGCGCTGTAGCTTTCCTGTATCGCAGCAAGCATCAGTGGATAAGGGTTCATAGTAACAGGTGTTATTCTTATTGGAATCATCAACTTACAGGGCTCTGGCAAATTTGCGCCAGTTATCATTACTGATATTGCTCCCCTAAAACCACTATCGCCGCCTCTCACCAATATCAAAAAATCCTCACTTCCTGCTTTATGCATAAACTGCTCACATTCAAAAACCCATTTTGTACGGAACTCATCAGGCTTTCCGCCTTTCCAGTAAAAAGCATTCCTATCTCTCGAGGAAGGTTTCCTCAGAAAGCTATAGTCTATGGGACTAAACGGACTTGACAATGGCTGGACCAATGAAGGCTGAATTCCGGCTAATCCCTGGTCTAAACTCCAAACCGGTCTCCCTTTTGATGGAGATGGTGGATAGAGGGGCTCTGGCAATGCAAGTTCTTCCTCTTCCTCCGTATATGATGGAGGAGCCATTTCAATATTTCCGTGTGTGGAGATTTCAAGGTGCAGATACTCTACCGGAGCACCCCCGCTGTTTGAAAGGCTAAACTCCACGCTGTATAACGCTTCCCGTTCACAAATTACATCATATACATCGGTAAGCCACTCCCGATAATTAACCAGCCATTGTTTATATCGTTCCTCATATTTGGAGATTTCCTCGGCTGTAGGTGGAATAAACTGGCCAAAAACGCCTGAAAGTAAATCTTTTTTTACAATTCCTCCGCCTAAAGAACCTGACTTAAGAGGATATAGCTGCCTAATGTAATCCTCCAATTTACCAACAATGTCATCCGTAAGCTCACTTAATACGACCGGACTTTTCTCTGATAACACGGGTTCACTGATCTCTATAATTGGAAACTGCTGGCTCAGGGTTCTTACCTTGTCCTCTAACTCGGTAATCTTTTTGTCTCTGTCATCTTTCTCCGGCGGTAGATTCCAATCATCAGGGGTCATAATGTAAGGTAATTCACATCGGTCGGCGCTTATAACCATACCTGTGTCTTGTGTCAATACACGCACGTCGATATCTGGGTTTTGCTGTTGATACATCTTAGCGGTAGCAACTAACTCATCATCATTCCGGTCAACGTCCAGTTCAGGTACTGCTACTTTCAAATCTTGAATTTTATAGGGCTGAGCAAATCTGAATATTACCTGCTTATCACCTACCTCGCTTACCAATTCCTTTCCATTTGCAAGCATCTGTCTAAACAAAGAATTGGCCGCTCTTGCCCTCTTGGCTCTCCTAGTATTCCCGTCCTGCTTATGTCTGTCAATTTCAGATAGAACCGGTCTAGCAATCATAATTACGATCTCACCGACGTTTTCCAATTCATCTATATTCCAGTCAATCTGATCATACTTCTTACACTGAATAAAGAAGTTAGTATCGATAAATAAATGTGCTGTTGCCAAGAGTAACACCTTCCCTCGTGCCGTTAGTCTGTACCCCGTACATCGAAATCATTTGAACCAAATCCGATCACTACCCGCACCAGCAAAATCATAGCCTCTCCACTGCCCTAACACTCTGGTTGTACTCTGCACAATATCTAGATCGGTAGCTGGTTCTAAAGCACCCAGCCTGTATGTATACTTTACTAAGACAAAATAAGGAGACTAAGACCATGCATATTATTGCACCCATCGCTATGTCTTTACTTGCGATAGTATTAACTTACTTCGGCGGGCGATATCTTCAACCCTTCAGTATCGGCGAACTTGGTGGTTTTGGCCCGTTGGTTGAGAGCCTCATGCTAACAATAAGATCACAGGACGCAGAAAAGCTACCACTGATTCTTGGTGCCCTACTAATCGTAATAAGTATTATCTTGTCAGGTTACTTAATCAATCACATCAGAGCCTACTACTCAGACAATCTATTTTTAAACATCCTAAATAGCATCTGGCTTGTTTTCCTCGTTGCAAACGCTTTAGTTGCTGGATACTATCTTCTTTTTCTTGTTCTAGGACTTATAGTATTAGGTGTGTTTCTCCTAGCAGCGAGGTGGTTTATAACTGAAGGGCTCAGTGGATCCCCTAAATCATCAAGTGGAGGAACTAGCAAACCAGTGTATGTTCGAAGCCACTACCGGAGCAGACCGATACGGAGATAAAGCAGTCAAGCAATCAGGCTCATCAGCCAAACAGGACCCGGTTAAGCTGATCGGCTTGATTGGTTGACTGGCGACAACCTGGCTATACCCTGGCTATAATCTGGTCAGACACTGGCTTACACACCGATCATAACACTTGTATCGACTACATATATCCAGACATCTACCCCAACCCGAATACCAGACAACCATCCACACTAAACTCCAAACACTCGTCCCACCAATGTCCGACACGGAGCCAACTGGATCCTTGAAGTTAAGCAATCCCCCACTCCCCGGCTACCTGGGTTATCTGGGTGTTCAGGTGATTTGTAGTATGAGTGTTTGGAGGGCTCCACATTTAGCCTAATTGTAAGCGTCAAACCAAACCCACATAGTAACAGCTCTTTAATCATGGGATAATTGTCCCGCTAATACGTGGTTGGACGGATATTATTTTAGCGTCGAAGATTAACTTGTCCATTTGGTGGATCACATCCTTTTGAAAGCTCTGGTGATTCCGCACAAGGCAGTTAGAACAAATCTTTAACTTGATAGTTGATTGGTGAAATATATTTGCCAGTATAGCCTAGTGATCGCAAGTGACTCAGTTGTTACATGGACTTGATGTTTGGTAATTTTAATAGTGTGTTGTAACTAGGTTACACTTTTTCGTTCATTCGCCATGGCACTAACTGACAGCTAGAAAGCCATTTGAACTAGTAGTAGCGCTAGATCATTAACCTGGTATTCCATGTCAGAGGCTCCTTTTTCTCGGAGCCCGTTTAACAGAGATACGCGGGTAGTATCAATGAGTTTTACACTTAGTAGACCTAGGTTATACAGTGTTTCAATTTGGATTGGCGTAAGCCATTGGTTGAGAAACGGATTATTATGTTTAGTTGCTAAGAGCTTAAGGTCTGGCAGATGTGATCGATCGACTATCTGTGCAAGACGAAAGAAGGTTTCAAGGTCTATCCTGCTCAGGACAAAATTCGAAAAGAGCTTACCAATAATCTTTGGTTTCTCCATGTCGTCTGAGCGCTCTAGAAGTAAGATAACACCTTCGCCAACCTTTTGACATTGATCGGATTTATCTCTAATGCTTTTCACAAAACGACAACGTGTTTCTTGTGGGATGTCTCCCAACTGATATAGGAATTTAGCCAACTTCCTTGCGAAAAGGATATCCCGGACATTTGATCCAGCCTTAGCGATTTTATAAAGCGTTCCGAAAATTGGTATATCCTTTAGTACTCCCTCTTTTAGTACTCCCTCTTTAACAATCTGGTCTAGAACGAGGTCAACTCCACTGACCATTGATTCATGAAAATCAGATTTATCTAGACTAAGGACAAATGAATGACCCAAATCCTTATGTAGAGTAGACATTTTCTATCTCTCCTATTCCATTCGGTTTGACCCCCCTATTCTGGAGAATATCTGCTTAGTTCTTTGAAAATCTCACTGTTTCAGTTTCTTAGGCAACCATCATTTCTAATTGGACCTCTTGATTCAGGGCGCCAAGATAAAATTTGAAA
>JAAZLB010000164.1 GCA_012799535.1 Bacillota bacterium
AAAATTTCGGAAAATTTAACTCCTAAATTGGTAAAAACCGTGTATAATGATAATGGATACCATCGAACGGTCGTCCGATTGAAAGGGGTGAGGTTTTGTTAGAACGAAGTCAGCAAGAAAAAATACTCGATGCTGCCTATGCCTGTATTGCCAGAGATGGGTACGCCCAAACTTCGTTACGACAAATTGCTCAAGAGGCCGGGGTAGCGGTGAGCCAGATAAGTTACCACTATGAAAACAAAGAGGGTTTACTCTTAGCCGTGGTAGAACGGGCCGCTACTAACTATCATGCATACATGCAGGCCTATTTACAGCCCCATATGTCTCCCCGGGAAAAAGGTGAGTGCTTTATCGCCCTTTATCAAAGGGTTTTAGAAGACGATCAAGAGTTGTTTAGGGTGCTTTATGATTTAGCGGGCTTGGCCCTTTGGTCCGAACCCTTTCGCCTGCGGGTGAGGGACGTCTTTGGGGCGATTGTTGAACAAATTACAAATGAGGTGTTTACTGAAGATTTGGTAAACGACCTTGGCTACCAACATGCACCGGAAACGCTTGCAAGTTTATTTTTTGGGGGATTGTTTGGCATCGCCTTACAAGCCTTGTTAGAACCGGAGAATAAAGAGATTGTAGATTCTTTAAGTGCTTTGTCGGTGGTGTTTAAATGACAGAAGAGGTGATGTCTAATGACTCGTTGGATAAAGATGGTTTTAGATCGACCCTGGGTCGTTATTGCTTTAGTACTAGTGATCACAGTAATCACCGGTAGTTTTCTAACTCGCTTAGAATTTGACGCTAGTATAGATACTATGATACCAATGGATGATCCTATTCTAGCGGAACAGCAAGGGGTGGCCGATGAATTTGGCTCTCAAGAACTCTTTCTCATTGCTATTCAGAGTGAAAATGTGTTCAGCCCCGCGACCCTTAGGAAAATTGGAGAAATGGCAGAGTTAATTGAAGCTGTGCCTGGAGTAGAAAAGGTGACAAGTCCCTTAAATGCCCAGATGGTAGAGAGTGGGTTTTTCGGGATTGAAATTGGACCCATGACTACTAGTCTACCCCAAACTCCAGATGAAATAGGGGAATTTAAGGCAAACATTCTTGACAGTCCCTATCTGAACCGCCTAATTACGGAAGATGGGCGAGGCGCCGCTTTGTTATTAGACTTGGAAAACCACAATGGAGATTCCGGTTCTTTAGTGGAACAAATTCAAGCTATTCTTGAACAGTATGAAGGCCCTGAAGAGATTCATATTGTTGGGGACTCTTACATTATGCATTATACGGAGATGGCCATGAAGCAAGACCTGCGCAACTTGGTCCCCTTTGTAGTTTTAGTCATCGCCATTGTCCTTTATTTTACTTTTAGATCCATGTTAGGCGTATTTATTCCTTTGGTTACGGTGGGCGCTAGTTTAATCTGGACAGTAGGACTAATGGCCTGGTGGGGTATTCCTGTTTCTATTATCTCCATGGTCATGCCAGTTATTTTAGTCACTTTAGGGATAGCATCTAGTATTCACATTTTAAACAAATATCAAGAAAGCCTTGCCCAAGGTTTGGAAAAAAGGGCTGCTTTAGAAGAGACTTTTGCCACGATCACATCTCCTGTGGCCATGGCGGCCTTAACTACCGCAGCAGGATTCGCCTCGTTGGTGACCGCATTTGTGCATCCCATTCGAGAATTTGGAGTTTTGACTGCAATTGGAGTAATGTTAGCGATGGGTCTTTCCTTGAGCTTAATTCCAGCTCTGTTAATGCTCTTTAAAGAACCAAGGCCTCAAGAGACCAGGGAAGAAAAGGGCTTTTTAACTAGAGTACTGAGCACTCTCAACCAGGTAAGCATTGATCATCCCTGGAGGGTGACTGCAGTGGTCGTACTTTTAGTGGTGGTCTTTGGGTATGGTTCCTCCCACTTGACTCTGGAAAGTAACATTGTCAATTATTTCAGCCAGTCTAGTCCCGTGCGCAAGGGTGCCCAGATTATTGAGGACATCTTTGGGGGTAGTATGCAGATTTCAGTTGTAGTAGATACTGGCC
>JAAZLB010000165.1 GCA_012799535.1 Bacillota bacterium
AAGCCGGATCATTTACGGAAGTCGCATTTCTTTAATCGTTGGATTTTCTTCAATCATTGTAGCGATTATCTTTGGGGGCCTTCTAGGAGCTATTTCAGGATACTACGGAGATAAAGTTGACAATGTAATCATGCGTGCTATGGATGTACTCATGGCTATTCCTGGCATGCTCTTAGCCATATCTTTGGCGGCAGCCTTAAAACCAGGTTTAATGAATCTAGTGATCGCTATTGCCATTGCTGATGTGCCTGGATACGCACGGGTGGTTCGTGCCTCTGTTTTAACGATTAAAGAGCAAGAATATATTGAAGCTGCAGAATGTATTGGGGCCCCAGATTCTAGGATTATTTTCCAGCATATTATCCCAAACTGCCTTGCCCCTATTATTGTCCAAGCAACCCTAGGTATGGCAGGGGCAATACTCTCCGCCTCAGCACTAAGCTTTTTAGGCCTAGGAATTCAACCACCAACACCAGAGTGGGGATCGATGCTGTCATCTGCTAGACAATATATTAGAACTTACTGGCATATGACTACCTTTCCAGGGATTGCTATCATGATCACTATCTTTGCTTTGAATGTGTTAGGTGATGGCCTGCGCGACGCACTTGATCCCAGACTTAAGAATTAAAGGGGGCAGATCGTAATGGACAACATTATTGAAATAAAAAACCTCAGTATTCAATATAAGACTGATGAGCGTACTGTGGAAGCGGTAAATAACCTCAACTTGACCCTCGCCCGGGGTGAAAGTTTGGGACTAGTAGGCGAAACAGGGGCAGGCAAGACCACTACAGCCCTAGGAATTATGGGGCTAATCCCTGATCCTCCAGGCCTGGTTACTGCAGGGGAGATCATTTTTGAGGGACAAGATCTGCTAAAACTGAACAAGCACAAGTTACGGGCGATCAGGGGTAACAAGATCTCCATGATCTTTCAAGACCCTATGACTTCTCTCAACCCAGTTGTTACAGTTGGGGACCAGATCGCCGAAAGCTTTCGCATTCATGAAAAACTTTCCCGTAGCGAAGCTAGCAAAAAGGCTATAGATATGCTGGAACTTGTGGGCATACCTGGGGAACGCTACTCAGACTATCCCCATCAGTTTTCGGGAGGTATGAAGCAACGGGTGGTGATCGCCATTGCCCTTTCTTGTAATCCAGAGCTTCTTTTAGCAGATGAGCCCACAACCGCTTTAGATGTAACTATTCAAGCCCAGGTTTTGGAGTTAATCAGCAAACTGAAAAAAGAAAGAAACACATCAATGATCCTAATCACCCATGATCTAGGGGTTGTGGTTGAAGTGTGTGATAAGGTTGCCATTATGTATGCAGGGGAAATCGTAGAATACGGTAGCCTAGAGCAAATTTATGATCACACCTGTCATCCTTATACAAAGGGACTGTTCGGTTCCATTCCAGATATTGAAGCTACAGTGGATCGACTGAATCCCATCCCTGGATTGATGCCTGATCCAGCTGATTTGCCTCAAGGTTGTAGTTTTGAACCAAGATGTAAGCTGGCATGTGCAAGATGTAAAAAAGAAAATCCGCCCATGGTTGAGGTGGAGGCTGGACACTTGGTCAAATGTTTCAACTTTGCAAAGGGGGAGGAGTGAAATGTCTGAACTACTTCGGGTAGAAAACCTAAAAAAGTACTTCAAAACACCTAGTGGATTTCTCCACGCGGTAGACGATCTGTCCTTCTCCATTAATAGGGGAGAAACACTAGGGGTAGTAGGGGAGTCAGGTTGTGGTAAATCTACCCTCGGTCGCTGTATTGTCCATCTTTTGGAGCCCACTGCTGGTAAGATCTTCTTTGAAGGTGCTGACATTACGTATTTAAGTGGAGAGAAGCTCAAGGAATCTAGAAAAGACCTTCAGATGATTTTCCAAGATCCCTTTTCTTCCCTAAATCCTAGGATGACAGTAAAAAGCATTATTATGGAGCCTATGCTCATTCACAACATGCATGGAGGTGATAAGGCTAAACAAGAACAAGAGGTTCTTAGATTGATGGAAACAGTTGGCCTAGCAGAGCGCCTCGCTGATTCGTATCCCCATGAACTTGATGGTGGTCGTCGGCAAAGAATTGGGATCGCCCGTGCCTTGGCCTTAGAACCAAAACTAATCGTTTGTGATGAGCCCGTTTCAGCCCTAGATGTCTCGATTCAAGCCCAAATTCTTAACCTGATGCAGGATCTACAGGAAGAAAGGGGTCTCACGTATATGTTCATTACCCATGATCTGTCGGTAGTGAAGCATATCTCAGACAACATTTGCGTCATGTATTTAGGTGTCTTAGTAGAACAAAGCTCCTCTGAAAAGCTTTTTGAAAAGCAGTACCATCCTTACACCCAGGCTTTGCTCTCTGCTATACCTGTTCCGAAATTAAATGCTAAACGGGAGCGTATTTTGCTTAAGGGAGAGATTACTTCTCCCATCAATCCTGCTCCAGGATGTCGCTTTGCCCCCCGTTGTCTTTATGCAAAGCAGGAGTGTTTTCAAGTACAGCCTGAGCTAAAAGAATTAGAACCGGATCATTATGTGGCTTGCCACTTATATTGATCCTGACAAACCAGCAGAACATGCTGTTTTCATAAAAAAACCAAAAAGGAGAAATTGACATGAGATCGTTTAGAAGCACATTTGTAATTGTGATGGTTCTCGCTGTGACGCTACTAACAGGCTGCGGTGGAAAAAAGGAAGCGACTGT
>JAAZLB010000166.1 GCA_012799535.1 Bacillota bacterium
GCAGGATGTTACGATCACCTATAAAGTCTGCAACAAATAGATTGCTAGGATTATTATAAATATCCCGGGGGCTTCCCAACTGTTGAACAATCCCCTGGTCGATCACAACAATCCGATCAGACATGTTCAAAGCTTCTTCTTGATCATGGGTGACGTAGACAAAGGTGGTCCCAGTCTTTCTCTGTAAGTGGGCCAATTCCGTTTGCATGTGTTTTCGAAGTTTCAAATCTAGAGCCCCGAGTGGTTCATCCAAAAGCAAAATGTCTGGTTCATTGATTAAGGCTCTAGCAATAGCGATTCTTTGCCTTTGTCCTCCGGATAATTGGTGGGTCATGCGTTTTTCATAGCCTGACATCTTCACCAAATCTAAAACTTCAGCAACTCGGTTTTTTAGTTCTGCCTCATCCATCGACTTTTTGACCCGTGGGCCGTAAGCAATATTGTCATAGACATTGAGATGGGGAAACAGGGCATAGTTTTGAAAAACAGTGTTTACATTCCGCTTATTAGGCGCCAAATCTTTAATAGACCTACCATTGAGAAGAATGTCCCCAGAGTTAACACTCTCTAACCCTGCGATACACCTTAATAGGGTAGTCTTACCACACCCGGAGGGGCCAAGTAGAGTTAAAAATTCCCCGTGTTCAATTTCAAAGGAGACATCCTTTAAGACGTGGACATCACCAAAGTATTTGTTTATATTAACTAAGCTAAGCAGTGGTTGTTTTGTCACAGAGAGCTTCCTTCCCCCAAAATGTTGGCGAGCAATTGTACCTTAAGATTAGTATAGTTTAATCAATAATGTATGTCAAAAACAAAACCGCTGGACTTAGTCTAGCAGTTTTTTGGTCCACTTAGTCAATCCTAGAAATCTTTGACTTTGCCCATTAACTCTAAGTGGTATATAATCAAAGGCATTACTAGTTATTTATCTAGGAGGTCACCATGAATAAAGCAATTACCATTGGATTACTAGGATTACTTGTGTTTTTTACTTTGCAAGGTCAGCAAGGGAAAGTTGATGATCAAGCGCTTGTAGTTGAACCTGCCGTTAACTATCTTAGCTTCGCAGGCACCATTACAGACATCAGGGGAGATGAAGGACAACGGGCTATTTTGGTTCAAGATGAGAACAACGCAGACAACTCTATCGTATTTAATCTCAGTGACAATGTCCTGCTTCTAGATGCTAATAGCCGTGAGGTGCTAAAGGATGGCTTTGCTGTAGGACAAGAAATTACAGCCTACTACCCCGAAAACACCCCCATGGCCCTAAGTCTACCGCCAATTACCACACCAAAAGTAATTGTGCTTAACTCTGAAGTGGTTCCTGGCTTTATCCATGTAGCCACCTTCGACGAAACCTTAACCAGTAGTGATGGCCAATTGAAATTAAATATTTCTACCAAGACTAAGGTTACAGATGGGGAAGGAAACCCCGTAACAACCTTAGCTAATCGAGAACTAGTAGTGTTTTACACAATTTCCACTAGGAGTATCCCGGCCCAAACTACACCTGAAAGAATCTTTGTTATAAAATAAACCAATATAAGTGAGACCTCCATCTTTCGACGAAGGTCTCACTTTTTCTCATGAATCCCTTAAAGCCTCAACAGGTGACATTCTGGCCCCTTGAACGGCAGGATAAAGTGCAAAAATCAGCCCAACAACTATGGCTAATCCCGTCCCAATCAAAGCCGCGCGTGGGTGTAAACCACCAACGCCAGTCAATTTAGGATAGGTAATCTCTTGAACCAAAAGACTTATTAAATTTTCCGCAGTGAAATAAGCAACAATTATCCCACAAGCCGCTCCTAGGATCGAGAAAACAAAAGACTCGTTAAGGACTTGCCTTACTATAGTGCCTTTTGAGGCACCCAAAGCCTTACGTAATCCAATTTCTCGAGTTCGTTCCACTACGCTTACTAACATGATACTCAAAATACCAATGGCACTAATTAGGATCGAGACAAAGGCAAAAGCTCCTAAGAAAAGGGTAATGGTGCGGATTTGATCAGCGAAAAAGCGATTAGAATCACGCAAATATTCTCCCCGTACCTCCATCTCATCAATGGACCGATCCGCCAGGAGCACCTGGGCATCTTCTACCGCCTCATAAACTTTACCGGGAGTGGACTTGATGAAGATTTGGTTATAACTAGGTTCATGATCTACGTTCATTTGATACCAAGAATCAGAATAGCCCAGAGGGAAAATTAAATAGCTTTCAGGTATGAAAAACTCTAGAAGAGCTGAGGGCCTTTTGTAAACCCCAATAATGGAATATTCTCGAGTATCTTCACCAGCTCGACCCAAGCTAATCAGCTGCCCTAATGGGGACTGATTAGGAAAGAGTTGTTTACTAATAGCCTCAGATATAACTACGACTCTATTGTTTTGCTCCTGATCTGTGCTAGTAAAAAATTCCCCTTCTACTATTTTCAAACCCACAGCCTCAGCAAAACCGGCACTTGCTTCCCCAATCGATGACACCCTATAGGCGAGGTCATTGACTATAATATCCCTTTCCCACCTAGATTCGTAAATAAAGGCATCCTCAATGTAGTCACTCTCCCGTAATCTAGCGAGATCGCCACTCCGCAAATTACTAGTACTGCTAACCATGCGACTTCCCCATTCTGTTTCTTCTACTTTAGAAACAGAAATCTTGGCAAGGGAATCACCCAAAGTTTGGTTAATCTGTGTAAGGGATTTGGTGGCTTGAAAGTTCATGGAAAGAATAATGGCCACAATCCACACCCCTAAGCCCATTTGAAGAATAGTCAATAGGGAACGTAAGGGGCGCTTTTTCATGATCCGCATAGTAAATCTAAAGGTTTCTAACATTACTACTACACCCCCCTCTAATCTGTCCGCAAGGCATCCACTGGATTAATCCGTGAACCTAGATAAGCCGGATAAACTCCGAAAAGTAAGCTAACTGCAAAGCCAATGGTGACTCCCAAGAGAATCCTAGTACCATACATGCCA
>JAAZLB010000167.1 GCA_012799535.1 Bacillota bacterium
GCTAGAGACTCCCCAGTAATGGCTATGCTTAAAGAAACCCAGATGGCCAAATAATTGCGTGCTTCAAAAACTCTCGCAATCCCCTCTATATAGGCACTACCCCTTTTCACCATCTCCGTTTCTTCCATGGCCTTGAGGGTTGATCTTTCCATATTCCGGACCTCCCTAAACTGGGCCGCAGCTAACAAGAGAAAGGAGATAGCGGAGTATTCCTTTTCTAAAAAGGCCGGAACAATGATAGACCCAATTAATCCACCGATAAAACCAAGGAAAAGGTGGATGGCCCAGCCTTGGGGGTAGCTAGGATATTGGCGATAGTCCCGACGAAGCATGTACCAACGGGCTAAGAATCCCCCAAGGGCAGCCATAACTATCGTGAGCAGATATTTCATTGTTCTCCGTCCGAATCATCCTGGTCTCCCCCACCTAGTCCCGCTTCTCGACGAAAAAAACCTTTCAAAGAACCGATCTTTCCTTGATCAATATATAAGAAGCCCAAAACTGCAATAACTGCAATCACCACAAGCCACAGTAATGATTTACCTGCAGCACCGCCAATCTGCCGTTGGGCCTCAGTTCTCTCACTAGCTGTCAAACCGGCCGCGGCCGGTATGACCTTGGCAAAAAACTCTGCAGCCTGTTCAGCTTGTTCTAGGGCATTGGTATGGGCTCCAAATTCTAACAAAATCATTTTTGGCCCGAGATCTTGATTATAATTACCCCGAGCGTCGAAAATCCCCTCGATAATCCCAGGGAAAAACTCATCCCCCGCTGCCTTAATCCGTTTGGCATATTCTAAATTAGCGGTCCGGTTTTGGTTTTGTCTTCCTACGACAATCCGTACCTTCGTAGTAGGTACCCCTTCAATTTCTGTGGCATACACTTCTGGAGGTGTGGCATCCCGGTGCACATCGATCAGGGTATCTGGCCCCTTTCGCAATAGTTCGGTGGCTGTTCGTCTAGAGCGCAAATAAGCCTGACCATCATGGGGAAGATGACTATTTCCCGACCAATACACGGTAAGACCTTGTTTTTCAAGGCTATTAGCAAGAGCCTTGCCTACTTGAAGAACATCTCCCTGGCCGTCTTCTTTAGCTTCAGTTCCACTAGTGGGCACATAAGACTCTGCATTATGGGTGTGATAAATACCCACTACTCCACCGGGAGATTTGGCCTTGCCTACTTGAGCTTTTAGTAAATCCTGAGAAATCTTCGGAAGCTCGATCGTTTCTACATAGGTAACATAAATAATATCTCCCACTGTTTTTTCCACTTCGTACAAACGGTTATCTGCAGCAATATAGTGATCTCCCGGGTCCATTTCTCGTCCAGTCATAGTAATAGAGTTTCCTTGTCCATCTTGCAAGGTAAAATAACCGTGATCGTCCCGTTCTGAAGCAGCAACTGAATTACTTAAACAGGCTGCGATCACAAGACAAAGTAAGCTCCATCTCCCTAACGCTTTGCTCATAAATCCTCACCGCCCCCCTCGATCCGTTCCCGTGTTTCGCCTACAAATTCCGCTAGGCCTAGGGCAATTAAGCCCGCCAAAATCATTCCATCGAAAACGCCCGCCCCACCCAGGACAATTCTAGTTGGCAGATTGGTGGTGAAGGCTTGGATAAAATGAACTACATCGACGAGAAAGATGCCTAAGACACCAGCGATAAAGGAAGCGCGGCGGGATCTTCCTGCCAAGTAACCGACTATTCCTGCTACAATACTAAATAACCAGAGGGGATCCACTAGTAACCACTTACTAGAAGGATCAAAGTCAGTGAGTTGACTCACCCCATAAATTACTCCTGCAGTAACTATAGAAGCCACCACTGCCCGAATCTTTTCCCTGTTTTCATCTGCGGTGACCAAGAGATAACCGACCAAGATAAGGGGCACTAACGCCCCACCTAGATTCAGACTAACACTGGTCTTTCCTGTTCTTAATGGTATGGTGATGAAACTACCTCCGATCATTAAGGCAATAAAGATTAACGTTTGAGTATCGGTCAGTCGTAAACGATCTAAAACGCGTTGGCCTGCCCCAAAATAGATTAGAGCGGCCACAACTAACAATAAGGTGGTGCCAGCAGGCATTACAATCCCTCCACACACATAACACTTTCTTTTAGTGTTTCCTTAGGGGACATAAAAAAAACCTGTAGACAAACGTCTACAGGTTGAATTAGAAAATCTAATCTTCTTGAGTATCCTTGAAAAGATCACCAAACATATCACCTAAGTTGGTAGTCAATTCTTCAGAATCGGTTCCTTCTGATAAGCTTGGTTGAGCCTGTTTAGCTTTAGGAGCCGGTCTTGGTGCTGGTTTAGGCTCAAGCTCTTTGATGCTGAGACCAATGCGGCGGGCTTCACCATCAACGCTAATTACTTTGACCTCTACCTCTTCACCTGGCTTAACCGCATCTTCTGCTTTGGCCACATGTTTGTGGGATAGTTCGCTAATATGAACTAATCCTTCAATGCCATCTTCCAGTTTTACGAAGGCGCCAAAATCTACTACACGGGTAACTTCACCTGTTACCTTATCGCCAACATGGTAACGCTCGGTTACATTAGACCAAGGATCTGCAATGGTTTGTTTCAAGCCAAGGGAAATTCTTTCCCGTTCGCTATCTACACCTAAGATCATGACAGTAATTTCATCACCTTCAGACACCACATCAGATGGGTGATTAACGCGACTATAGGCCATTTCAGAAACGTGCAATAAACCTTCTACCCCATCACCAATATCTACAAAGGCACCAAAGTCGGTGAGACGGCGAACTACGCCAGGGACTTTCATACCCTCTTGTAATTTTTGGAA
>JAAZLB010000168.1 GCA_012799535.1 Bacillota bacterium
CCAAACTGAATGATCGTAACTGTAGACGAAAGCATGAGTACCATAAAACCTAGGGCAACAGACAAAGCGTTAGCCATAATGGCGGTACCCACTTGGCTTAGGGTCTGCTTTAAGGCCTCTTCTAAGGAATCGGTTTGTTCTCTCGCCCGACGGAAGCGATTTGCAAAGTGGATGGAATAATCGACTCCAGTACCAACAGCTACACTCGCAATCATAGTGGTAGCTACATCTAAGGCAATTCCAGCAATGGCCATAGTGCTAAAATTAATCAAGACAGTGAGCATAATTGGCAAGCAAGCTATGATCCCCATAGGAATGGAGCGCAACTGTAAGATAAGCAATAGTGCTACAAGGCAAATTGAAAGAAGTAAGCTACGCCACTGGCTTGTTTGCAGTCTACTGGTGGTCACTTCATAGATTACAGGACTCCCAGTGAGCATTACCTCAAACTCGTCAACGGAGACTGCAGGGTGTTGCTGATATTTCGCCGGTAACTCAGTTAAATAAACTTCATTGACCCAAATATCACTTAAAATGCCACTTAAGGCTTCTACGGTGACCTGGTGATCAGCCTTACTTGTTAGATCAAGTGCGATTGTTTCTAGTAAATCGCTCCTAACATCGTGGTATACCCAGCTAGCTTCTTCCCATAGATCATAAGCCAAGTCCTCCAAGTCAAAGGGATCATTACTGGGATTTACATTTGCAAAAGCAGCGGCCATAATCTCAGGTTCGCTTCCAGCCGCCAACAAATCAAAAGCTAACTTGCGGGTAGTTATAGGATTATCAAGTTCAAACCAAAGCTCTTCCGGTTCAAGGAAGTATAGAATGATATCCTCCAGCTCCCAGCTGTAATCTCTGGCAAACGCATTCCTATCAAAACTGCGTAATTCAACTAGGGCATCTTCCACCTCTTTAACTTGAATGGCCGTTGGTTCTACCCAAAGTAGACTAGAGATCTCTTTGGTTAGCTGTTCTTGTAAGCTACTTTCAGCTAAAGTGGCTAACTCCCCATCAGCCAAATCCAAATCTACGACGTAAGCGGAGGTGGGCAAATCATTTAAGAAAGTGCGAATTTGTTCATTAGTTCCGGCCATCCGAGTTGACTTAGTTTCAGCCACTCGAGAGACAACAAGGCCTTGAGCATAATCGGATGTCACATAACCTTTGAGTTGGTCTTGCCCCTCTAGGAATAGCCCTAATGATGAAACTTGATTGCGAGTAGCCGGAATTCGAGCAGGTCCGTTAATTGTCTTGTTCGCTTCCTCAATTAAAGTTGCATACGACATGGGATTATGCGTCTCCACATCTTCAAGATATTGTTCTATGGCTTGCATTTGTCTCAAAACAAAGGGACTTTTTAAATCTCCCTTAATATGCACTTGTAAAGGAGATGCACCGCCAAAGTGTTCGTTAACAAGATCGATTGCTACACTCGTTGGATGATCAGGCTTAAAAAATCCTGCTAAGTCAGTATCATAGGTTAGCTTAGGCATTTGGGTCACTCCGAAGCCCACTACAACGAGAACGATCACTACAATCGCAGCGCGATGTTTGAAGATGTGACCCCCGAGATTCGCCAAGTTTGTTGAACCACCGTTTTCTCGTCTACGAGAAGGACGATATGGCATGACAACCAATATTGCAGGAACGAGACAAATAGCTGTAATGAATGCGGCAAATACACCAAAGACTGTAAAGGCTCCAAATTGCTTAATTGGCAAAAGATCTGCAGTGACCAAGGAACCAAATCCTGCCATAGTGGTCAAACCAGAAAGTAGTAGAGGTACACCTACTTGACTCATTGCCTGAACTAGATCGTCCTTTTTAGTTTCTTCACTTTTGACAACGCTGTAATATTCATTCATGACATGAATACCGTAAGCACTTCCAACCGAAACTAAAATTATCGGAATGGCAATTCCTACTGTTGTAAGGGACTGTCCTAGTGCAGCTACAAGCCCCATGGCCCAAATTACAGAAACCAAAACCGCTACTAAGGGAATCAGAGTACCCCTTACCGTCCTAAAGGTCATGTAGAGCACAAGTAAAACAATCAAGATAACTGTAGGTAGTAACCTACGTAGGTCTTGCTTAGCCGCTCGGTCACCATCAACACCAAAGAAAATGGCACCAGTACGGTAATGTTTGTATTGCCCTCCTTGATCCTCCTTAGCAATAATGGAATCCATGGAATCAACCGCTAAAAGAGTATCTGCATCAGAATCCAACTTAACCATAATTAGGGCATATCGCCCATCTTCCGAGACTAGATTTCCAGCATACATGTCCTTTTGCATAACATACTCTTTAAGCTCAATTAGTTCTGATTCCGTGTAAGTGAGGGTTTCAGAGATTAAACTCTCCACCAACATGGCATCTCCATCTGCCTGCATATCCATCACATTCGTGAGACTGAGAACAGAATTTACTCCTTCGACTTTCGAGAACTGATCCGTCAGCTTATCAATATGCTGTAGCGCATCGTTAGTAAAAATATCTTCAGTTTCTACCATGACTATGCCAACAGAATTCCCCTCGAATAACTTGTCGATATCCCTGAATGCCGTAACAACTGGATCGTTATCGGGCAGATAATTGGTAAGATCATCATCAATGACGAGACCCATTGCAAACACTACAAAAACCACAGTGATTACAGTGTTAATCCCGATAAATAGCCAAGGATGGTCTACAATGTATCTACTTATTCTCTCCATTAATTGCAATGCTCCCTCCATTTTATTCAACCGGACCGACTGGTCGGTCTACACGTATTATAGCACCGTCCCCTTGAATGTCAATAGTTACCAAGCTTTGTTTGGGATAATAATTTGTTAAAATAAAATCAGGACACCTAATGGTACCCTGATCTCACGTTAGAATAGGCAAGTTCTGAACTATTATCTTTCCTTAGATGAAGTAATATGAGCTTAAGAAAGCTATTGGCTTCTCGATCAGTTGCTTTATCTTTAAAATAGCCCCACACGATAGCTCGTCTATTGTCACCTCAAAGATCTGGGCAAGTTCAGGTAGCTTTGCTATATCGGGCATTGAGTTACCCCGTTCCCAATTTGGCACTGCCTGAAAGCTGATACTCATTTTGTCCGCTAGTTCCATCTGAGTCATGTTTTTCCCTTTCCTCAATCCCGATATTTTCCTATCGATATTCTCCATACTAAACATAGCTATTTCCCTCTACTTAAATTGTGACTCCATTGTAAGCTACTAAATAATGAAAAGCTAACAAGTGGTGGTTGAATTGAGGCAAATTAGGGTTCAAGTAACGGTTGAAGAACAAGGAATGACTCTCATATTGTGAAATCTACCCTTAGAATCCCAAGAAAATTTGAAAGTAGGTCATAAAATGAAACTTATTGAGCAAATCAGGAATTACAAGCCCTCAATGAAAATCAAGAAAAAATGGAGAACGAAATTTACTTCAAGTTGCAATCAGAGAAGTTCAAGAGGAGAGCGGTCTGAAAAACATTCGCTACCTAACTGACGACATATTTTCCCTAGAGGTGCTCACTGTAGATGGTCTATCAAGCATGGTGAATATGTTTTATCTCATCTGCACCTAAACCTTACCTTCCTGTTGGAAGCAGATGAAAATGAAGACTTGTTCGTGAAAGAAGACGATAACAGCGGGGTTGCCTGGTTTAGCTTAGAAGAAGCTGTAAAAGCGTCAACAGAACCATGGTTTCGAGAAAATGTTTATCACAAACTCAATGAGAAGCTGAATAGCTTTGTCCATGCCCCTGTCAAATGATTTCTACATACCCCTGTGTTCCAATGACAGTCACGGAGTTATGGCGTCCATAGTACTTGAGAACAGTCTGGACCCAAAAAGGTACAGTTTTAGCTGCACCACTTGGCTAGGCAAGCCAGCATTTGCTCACCTGAATAATTTTGAAATTTAATTGACGAGTAACGGACTCTTTTGCTATAGTCAAATAAGATACAGTTGTAAATCACAACTGTTGTCAACTACAACTTATGTGGGAGGTTGCTATGCTCATTCAAGATCTCGTTATCATTGCAAAAGGTGCGAAAAGCTATATCAAAACAAACAGAGCCGCTTTGCCCTTATCCGGAATTGAACAATCCATCTGTATCCATATCTACCTTCACGGACAAACCAACCAAGACCAGCTCGCAAAGGCGTTAATGATGGATAAGGGAAATATGGCTAGGACTTTGGCCTCTTTGGAACAAGAAGGTTTAGTACACCGGGCTGAAAATCCTAACAACCGACGAGAAAATCTCGTTTCCATTACAGCCCGGGGCGAAGAACTAATCCAACCGCTTATCCAACTCTGTACAGACTGGGAATATGTAGCACTACAGAGTCTAAGTGATGAAGAAGCCGCTCTATTTAAAAACGTGTGTAGCAAGATTAGCCAACAGGCAGAACAATGGAAAGAGGTAGAAAAATAATGGTAAACGAGGACAAACGAATCACAATCATGCGCGATGCTCCGCCCCTTCAAGCTATTTTAACCATGTCTATACCCGTTATTTTAGGAATGATGGTCAACGTTGTTTACAACCTAGTGGACACCTGGTTTATCGGCTTGCTGGGAGATGAACTTCAACTGGCGGCCAGTAGTCTTTCTACCCCCATTTTTGTGTTGATCATGGCGGTAGCAAGCCTAATTGGTACGGGAGGAGCCTCCTATCTTTCCCGTAGTCTCGGTGCTGGCCGGAAGGAACAAGCGGAAAAGGTCATTGCCACTGCAATTCTCTTAATCTGCCTCTTTGGTCTAATCGTGGCTACGACTGGTATAATTTTTCGTAACCAAATTCCTTATATCCTAGGCGCCAGTGAACTCAGTTTTGAATATACGCTACAATACGCAATTACCTTGATGATAGGCGGCATATTTATTATCGCCAATTTTGTCCTCGGCCAATTAATCCGAGCCGAAGGGTCTACCAAGCTATCTATGATAGGCATGATGGTAGGAACAGTCGCCAACATCATTCTGGATCCCCTCTTCATTTTTACCTTTGGTTGGGGGATCACCGGTGCTGCCATTGCCACAGTGATCGGCAACGGCTTGTCAGCACTCTTTTTCTTAGCCTGTTATCTTCGGAAAAAAACTTTTTTGAGTCTAACTTTTCACCAATTTACCCTCGAATCCCCTATTTTAAAGGAAATCTTCTCCATTGGCATACCTGTTACAGCTGGACAAATGCTAGTCAGTGTAGCGCAGATGATACTCAACAATCTAGCTAGCGGCTACGGAGACACCACAGTGGCTGCCCTAGGCATTGCACTTAAAATCATGACTATTGGTACCTTCATTTTTATGGGATTCAGTGCTGGCTGTCAGCCTCTCATGGGCTACAACTATGGTTCGGGCAACTACATGCGAATGAAAGAATTTATCAAAACCGGGATTATGCTCACAAGTCTTGTCGGTTTAGTTCTTATGCTTGCCATGGGAATCTTCGCCCCGTTCTTGGTGGGCGCTTTCACACCACTCGAGGAGGTTCGAACTAGCGGAACCACCATACTACGTGCCCTAATTTTATCTCTCCCCTTCATGGGTGGCACTACCCTTTGTTCAACAACATTCCAGGCTATGGGTCAACCTATGAAGGCCTTTATTCTAACCATCTCTAGGCAAGGACTGCTATACATCCCCTTATTATTCCTCCTCAATCATCTCTTTGGTTGGAACGGGATGGTGTATTCTCAGCCTATTGCAGATGTGATCATGCTTTTGATTGCCAGCTCTTTTCTCTTAAAGGTGTTGCATGGGCTTAAAGAGGATTCGGGGGAAGTAGAAGTCGATTTAATTTCCACTTCGGAGCAGATCTGATACCTGATCATAAACCGCTTTGAGGTCAGAAATAGTATTATTAAAGATGCCCGATTTTGCGATGCTGATAATAAACATTAGCGTAACTGGTCCTAACAAGGCTCCCCACACACCTGAATATTGTAACCCAACATAAGAACTGAGGAGTGCTAGCAACGGACGTAACCCTGTTTGACTACCCATAACCTTAGGCTCCACAACTTTTCTAACTAAGAAAAAGCCTACGCCAAGGATGGCCAAAAATATCCCTTTCTTAGGATCACCAACAACAAATTCAACCACACCCCAAGGCAGAAGTATGGCAATGGTACCGATGACCGGGAAAATGTCTATAAATCCCAAGAACAAGGCTATAACCAATGCATAGGGTTGTCCATAAATAGTCAGACCAACAAACATAAACAGAAACGCAAACACGGCAAGAATAAGTTGTGCCTTAAAATAACTACCCAGAGCATTTACAACCGAATCTTTCAAAAGAACAAAAGTTTCGACCGTACGCTTGTCAATACGCTGCTTGAGCGTGTCACCAATGCTGTAATAATCAAAACTAAGAAAAAACAAGGCCAAAAAGAATGTGATAAGGTTAACTACAAAAGTTCCCGTACTAGTTATTCTTGACGTAGTAAGACTGATTATGTTCTTACTAAGATCCTGGATAAAGATGAGAACATTATCTTTAACCTCTTCTAGAGCATCTATTACTTGTTGCGGTAAGACACTCACATTCCATGTGATTTTTTCAAGAAATTCATCATAGGTAGTAACAATACTTGACCAATTCTGCAAAATACCATTGGCTAAAGAGATGACTTCCTTCACAACGCTATAAGTCAAGAAATAAATGGCCAGTAACACTAAAAACAATACCAGAAGGTTTAAGATGAATGTGGTGGTTTTCCTAGGTATCATAATATTCTTATTGATTCGACTTGCCAACTTGTTGATCTTGTCCGCTAGAGGGTTAATAATTGCAGCTCCGATTAAAGCGAGAACGAAGGGAAATAATAGTCGGATTATCCAAGGGATCCCATATAGAATAAATACTATTAAAACGATGGCGAGAACAAATCGGACTGCCAAGCGTTTGTACAACTGTTTACTAGAATCATAATTAAGTTCATGCATTAATGCCACCATCCC
>JAAZLB010000169.1 GCA_012799535.1 Bacillota bacterium
AGTAAATCACTTTTTTCTAGGAAGGGTTCCTCTCTACGGGCAATAATAATCCGCTCCGCGTAAATGGGACCAATACCTGGTAAGGTCTGTAATTCTGCCATTCCAGCAGTATTTACATGCACCAAGGAACAATGGGGTCTGTTACCCTCCTGATCCATAGTTGTTGCAGCCTGTACTGCAACAATTGGGTTTGCCTCACGACTACCAAGTTGCCAGCGAACCCCTTGTTGAAGCAAACTTAAGAACACCAGAACTATCAAAATAGCCCTTTGCCTTGTCTGCATTTCTATCTCCTTTACTACTCCCTAGGCCCTACCTACTTCAACACATTTGGCAAAATACCTCCTTTTTCAGATAATTGTTTTCAAAAAGGAAAGCCCAATCGGGCCTTCCTTCGATTACAGTCTAAAGCCTAATAGGGCAATAGCCAGTAAACCAGCGGTAATTAACAAAATAGGGGTCCCTTTCAACGCTTTAGGCACTGGAGCAAGATCTAGGCGTTGGCGTAAGGTGGCCATGACTACTAAAGTCAAGGCATACCCTAAACCGGCTCCGAAAGCAACAGAAAGACTGTAAGCACCTGTAACTCCATCTCTTCCCATGAGGAGTAGTAAGCCAACGAGAGCACTATCCATAAGGGCATCTTCGAGGCATACTCGTCTTCCTAACACCAAATAGGAGAGGAGGGCAGCGACTGTAGCAATTACTAGATAATAGCCAACCTCAACGGAAAGAGAAGTAGGCTTGATTCCTTGGAAAAGCCAAAGTAATACTCCGCCCATACACATGGCCACAAAAGTACTTAACCCTCTCCAAGTAGCATCCTTTACACTCCTAGTATAGCGTGTGAGCGCGTATAAACCCAAACCCTGAACTAAAATCAGATTACCTGTAATAATGGTCTGTCCGAAAATATCTAATCCACTAGTCATGGAGTTCCCCTCCTTGCCCCGTAAGTTTATTCGCTAGTGCCAACAGTAAACCTATGATGATTAAGCCTCCTGGCACACTACTAGCTAAGGACATAGGTGGTAGGGAACTGGCTACGACTTGTGCTCCAAAGATCGTGCCAAACCCGAGAAATTCTCGAACCACACCAATGACCACTAACGCTAAGAGAAAACCTAAGCCTTGACCAAGGGCCTTTACAACCGTGGTGCCAAAAGACTTGCTTTGATCACCAGTCTGGAAACTCAAACTACTAACGGCAATCAAGGGCAAGAAGATCCCCAGTTGGGCCACAACTTGCGGATTGAGTTCCACTAATAGACTATGACTAATTACCACCAAAACGATCAAGATGGCCATTTGTAAGACCGCCCTTACATTTTGGGGAACCACTGGCAACAAGAGGAAATTAATGATACTAGAGAGCACCAACACGATGGCGGTGATCAAACCTAAAGTCCACCCATTTTGGGCAGTGGAGGTTACGGCCACCGCAGGTACAAGTCCTAGCAGTAGAACGAAGACTGGATTCTTCTTAAAGATACCTTCCCATAAGGTTTTCATGTTCTATCGCCCCTCCTTAATATTTAGGGCATCACGCACCGCAGCTTGCACTGCCCCACTAGTTACAGTAGCACCACTCACCGCATCAACTGGGCCCTGAGCTTCAATAATGGCTTGTGGTAAAGTCTTGAAAGCGGCACTAGCAATGAAGGGGGTTTCCTGATTTTCTAC
>JAAZLB010000017.1 GCA_012799535.1 Bacillota bacterium
TAACTGTAGCCTTCCTCAGCCTGCTACCGCAGGTGCGAACGCCGTTAATTATTTCGGTATTCTCGCGGGGAAGGCTTATTCCTATTTATGATGTGAAGACTAGCGCTAAGGAAGTTGCTATCTCCTTTGACGCTACATGGGGAACGGAATTAACAGATGAGATCTTGGATATTTTACGCCAACATAAAATCGCAACTACCTTTTTCTTAGCGGGCTATTGGGTAGATAAACATCCTGATTATGTAGTAAAGATCGCGGACGCTGGACACGAAATTGGTAACCACAGTTATTCCCATCCCCACATGAATACTCTAGACGAAAAGGGTATCGCCTATGAATTACAAAGAAATGAGAACCTGATTTTCGATCTAACTGGTCAGCGTACCACCTTATTTCGCCCCCCCTTTGGAGAATACAACAATCAAGTTATTTCCACCGCATCTAGCCTTGGGTATCACACCATCCAGTGGTCAGTGGATTCTTTAGATTGGAAAAATCTCACAAGTGGTCAAATTTACGATCGGGTGATGGGCCAGATCAAGCCAGGTTCTATTGTACTTTTTCATAATGCAGCGCCAGGAACCCCGGGGGCTATTCGGAGGATAATTCCCGATTTACAACAGGCGGGCTATGTAATTTTACCTGTTTCCAAGCTTTTGCATAAAGGTGATTTCTACGTTGATCACGCAGGAACCCAACACCCGGGGAAAGGTGTGAATTAGGCATGATCATCACTAAACGAGGAATTTTATTTGCTCTCATTTTAATCGTAGTCTTTATGCTTAGCATATTTGGAACTACGATATTCACTACAATTCAAAGGCAAATCTATGGAGTGAAGGTGGGGGTGAGGATCGATGGTCAATTAGTGGAAAGACTCTTAAAAGAAGAACTCTACGACGTAGTGGCCAGTCTGGCAGAGAGTGCCTATGTGGAGGCGAGCAATGCGTGTTGGGACTGGAATACAGGAGAAGTTAAGGCAGAGGTGGTTGGGCAAATCGTTGATGTCCAGGCCACAGTGAATGCCCTTTTAAATGCTCCAGCCTATTCCACCCTTCAGCTTGTGACTGTAGCGGTCTTACCCTCCATCACTAGGGCCCATTTTCAGCCATATTATCGAGGGCCAACAAGTGAACCGAGAGTAGCTCTAATGATTAATGTAGATTGGGGTAACGAGTTTATCCCCGATCTCCTTGAGGTTCTGGCAGATTATGATGTTAGCGTTACCTGGTTTCCTACCGGTCGCTGGGCGGCTCAGTTTCCTGATCTAGCTAAAACTATGGCCCAGTCTGGGCATGAGATTGGAAATCACGGCGGCTGGCATGGGATGGCAAGCCAAATGAGCCGCAGTGAAGTAGTGCGGCTCATTCAAGAAGGGGAAGATCAAATTCTGGCAGCCAGTGGACAAAAACCTCAGATTTTTGCACCACCTGCAGGTGATTTCAACAAACAAACGGTGGCTGTAGCGGCTGAATTAGGTTATAAGACGGTGCTCTGGACTGTGGATACAGTTGATTGGCAAAGACCTGCGCCCACTGTGATTGTGGATCGAGTAATTGGAAAAATCACTAATGGAGCTTTGGTGTTGATGCATCCCACCCAACCAACATTGCAGGCGTTACCTGTGATCCTCGATCATCTCCTTACGCGCGGTTTCCAGTGCGTGACCGTTAGTGAGCTTTTAGCCGATTAGAGATTCCTTTCTAACAGGGACCAAATCTCTGGATCTTCTTGCCCTAGATTCTGTAGGGCGATACCAGCAAGTTGATAGGACTTAATCAAATCCACTTTGTATTTAAGGCTATAGCGGTTTTCAAACCAGACCACATGCCCCGTGCCATAGTGGAAATAAGGTGCTTGTCCTTGGGAGTCCCACTTGATGGTGGCTCCGTGGGTCGCAGCCAATTCAAGAATCTCTTGATGGGTAACAGTGGTGGGTAGCCCACTGCGGGGCCAGTCTAACCCTCCGGTTGTAACCCCTAAGATTATTTTTTCAGGCGTTACATTTTTGGTAATGCTCTCCACAATCTTAGTTAGCTCATGAATATTTTGGAGCGGACCGGGCTCAAAAGTTGCCCGTTCCGTTTCTGCTTTTAGCACAAAATAATCTACACTGCTGGTTAGCCCCGCGTAATTTAGGTTTTCATCCCAAGGCAGGGCTAAAAGTATGCGCAAGTCTTGATTTTTAAGGGTGCTGGTTAATTGGTCAATGAATTGGATTAATTGTTCCTGTTCTCCACTAGGTACATAGCGGAAATCTAGTAAGATACCCGTCAGTCCCCACTCTTCCAACATTTTAACCATGCCTTGGATACTTTGATCCTGTAATTGTGTGTTGGTTAAGAGGCGGGATGGATTAGCAGAAATCACTATTTGGCCATAGGTTTCCAATTTCTGATTACCTGCGAAATAAAGGCTTCGCCCTAGCTTTTCAGGATCGAAGTTGGGTTGGAGCTCACCATAACTATTTAAGTTCCAACCTACAGGTGAAAGACTGTTCAGTTGGGAACCATGTTCTAAGAGACTTTCATATACTCCTTGATCATCTGAAAAGTAGGCAAGGATGACCTTATCGGTGTCTTTTTGGATAGGTGTGGAAATCACTAAAGAGTATTCTGGTACCCATCCCTCTAATCCAGAACTAAGACGAATCTTGTACCAACCTTCATTCTTATCTAGAATGGTAGCAAACTGTTTTGCACCTACTGTTCCTACCGGTGATCCTTCACCCTGGGGAGTGTGGCGAACAGTCATATCCACTAGAAATTGTCCAGTTTGTCCAAGCACGTAATAGGACTGCTGTACTTGAGAAGGATGTTCAGGGAGTACAGATTGTCCCATTCCGCCGCCAAGTAAATTGGAAAGATAAAATAGAATCGAAAGAATAGCCACAATAAGTCCTTGGCTCATTAAAACCCCCCCTTTCTGCTCTACGTAATCTATGGTATCATATTAATAATGCAAAATCAGTGGAAAGAAAAGTACGGGCTGGATGGCTTTTCCCGTTACTGGAGGTCAATATGTATCAACGAACTGTGCTACCTAATGGAATTCGAATTGTAACCGAATATATGCCTTTTCTACGCTCCGTGACTTTAGGGGCTTGGTTCGAGGTGGGTAGTCGCCATGAACAACCCCAAGAATGGGGCCTTTCTCATTTCATTGAACACATGATGTTTAAGGGAACTGAAAAGTATACTGCCCGTCAAATTGCAGAAATAATGGACGAACACGGGGGTTACATTAACGCCTTCACTGGGAAAGAACACACCTGCTACTACTTTAAGGTATTGGACGAACATTTTTCCGTGGCCTCTGAAGTCTTACAACAGATGCTTCTTCATTCCCTGTTTTTACCGGAGGAAATAGCTAAGGAACGCAATGTTGTATTGGAAGAATTAAATATGTACGAAGACTCTCCTGAAGAATTAGTTCACGATTTGTTTGCCACAGTGCTCTGGCCAGATCATCCCTTAGGCAACAGCATCATAGGATCCGCATCTACTATTAGAAACTTTGACCAACAGATGATCCTAAGTTTCCTGAGAGAACACTACACCACGGATCGCTTGGTGATTGCCAGTGCAGGGAATATTCCCCATGAACGGGTAGTTGAAGAATTTGCTAGTGTTTTCCGGGATTTACCCCGTGGTCAAGCCCCCCTCATCCAGCAACCTTTAAGTCAGGGAGGTAGTGGGGTATTTCAAGACAAAGACACTGAACAAATTCATCTTTGCCTAGGTGGCACCTCCCTAGGGAGAACAGACCAGAACAAATATGCCATTTATCTTTTAGATACGATCATTGGTGGTGGGGTAAGCTCCTTGCTTTTTCAAGAACTTAGGGAAGAGCGGGGTTTAGTGTATAATACCTATTCCTTTAGCTCCCTATATAAAGATGTGGGTGCCTATGGGATCTATGCCGGTTTCAGTCCCCATCATTGGAACGAGGTTTGGGATGTAATTTGTACCCAGTTTGCCTCTTTACCCCAAATTCTCACTGAGGATGTATTAACGAGAGCGAAGGGGCAATTGACTGGCAGTATTCTCCTATCCTTAGAGAGTACTAGCAATCGCATGACTAGGCTAGCCAAGGGCGAGCTTGATGAGGGGCGAATTGTTACAGTGGAAGAGATTCTATCTAGAATTGGAACTGTTGATCACAATGAATTATTAAAAGTCGGCAACAAGGTCTATGATCCTCAAGAATGGAGTTGGGTAGGATTAGGTCCTAAGGATGCAGTGAAGGAGGACATTTTGTGTCGCAAGATATGTTAAAAGAAATTTTTCGCTTACAAGCAGAGTTTGACCAGGCTGTGGTGGAACATCGGGAGCTTGACTTTAGCCCTGAGGTTTGGATTCAAAAAGAAATTTTGGCCATTATTTCCGAATTGAGTGAAATTCTCGATGAGGTTAATTTTAAATGGTGGAAAGACCCCAAAGAAATAGACCACGAGGCACTCAAGGGTGAAATTGTAGATGTCTTACACTTTTTTATCAGTATGTGCCTTAAAGCTGGGATTGGCCCTGAGGAGCTCTATGAGGCCTACTTGGTGAAGAATCGGGAGAATTTTGCTAGGCAACAGGGACAAACAGATCGGGAAGGCTACGCTTGGAAGAAGTAGACTATTGTGTTATAATTTAAATAACTCCGCGCCCAGGGAGATGTCCAAAAGGAGAATGTTCTTTTGAGCATGCGCGGAGTTTTTTTTGTACTGTTTTTGCTAATCGCTTGTAGCTGCCCTACAGAAGCTTGGCAGGTCGGAGGGGAGCTGGGAGGCGTATATGGAACAGCTGGAATAGATCATGGATTGAGCTTGACAGCAGAAAAGAAATGGTCGTTTTTAACAGTACAAGCTGGTTGGGAAGGGGAATGGGTGAATTTGTCTCCTGGCTTGACCCACAGCCTAAATTGGCAGGTGGATCTTGGTCCCCTAGTGTTTAGTGGAAATAGAGCTCACCATACTTCAGATGATCTTTTTCGGCTAGTCCATAAAAACAACTTCCAGGTAGGTAGCACCGCCCTATTATTCTTGAGTGACGGGGTACAGCTGGGACTTTTGCGCAGGGTACCGTTAAAAGACTTGGATCATGTAGATGCTTGGTTTTGTGCGAGTACTTTGGAGTTAGGCCCTTTCAGCCTACAGGGTATGGAGTTACAATTTTCTGGCTACAAAGAGGCGGGAGAAGCCCAGGTTCTACAACTTCAAGGTGAGATAGAAAACTGGCGAATCTTAGCTGGGCTAGGCTGGCAAACTAACTCTAGTGGAAAAGAAAGCCAAGCCAAGGTAGGAGAAATTCAAAAAAAGAGTGGATTTTTAGAAGGAACTGCTAGTTGGCAATGGATTGAACCGGGATTTATAAGCCCACTGGCTAAAACTAACAAATATACGCCAGACCGGCAAGGTTGGAAATTAGAGACGACTGCTAATTTTAGTAAGTTTCAACTTAGTTTCAATCGGCGTCGACATATAAATGTAGCGGGCACTAAAGATTATAATCAACTTTCGTGGCTTGTAGGTTCTCTTGATAAGAAAGTCTCTGTACAGTGGCGCCTAGAACCGACGGAGGCTTTTATTATCAGCGCGAAAGGGGAAGGAGTAGAAGCCCAATTCGATTGTTGGAACGGAACCTTGCGTTGGGATTGGCAATTGAGGAGCGGATTGTCTAGCTTGCGATGGGATCTGCAACGAAGAATTGTCCGATTCGAGTTCAAACATGAAGGGAAACTGGATTGGCGAGGGATTGTTAAATATGATTTTTTGCAATACCGTCACCATTATTTTCTGTCCGCGAACTATAAGGCTAAGACTACAGAATTAATACTGGAGCTAGGTAGTTACGATCGGGGCAATCTCATGGCAGGATTTAACAATCCGCCCAGTCTCAGCATATCATGGGGATGGAAGTTCTAGTTAGTCTAGCCCCTTCATAAGGTATGCCGAGGTGATGGTATGAGGTATTCGGAGTTGTCGGGAAAGGAGATTGTCTGCATCGATGAGGGTATTAGACTGGGAACTGTAGACCACACCGATTTAATTATCAACTTGCGAACAGGAGAAGTTGATTCCATCGTGATTCCCTATGGTAATCGTTGGTTTCGTCCCCGTTTAATTGTGATCCCTTGGCGAGGCATTAAAAAGATCGGCAGAGATCTGATAATTGTCGACTTGACCACTGCCCAAGATTACTCAGAAGTAATGCGGAAAATTGAAGAAAAACCCCGTTGGAATAAGCCCCCTTTTATTGGGTAAGCTAACTTCAAGAAACTTAAAGGGGGAATTCATTTGTCAACCGTTATTGGTGTGTTTCGTGATGTCTCCACTGCGGAAAATGCAGTTAAAGCCCTCAGAAACAAGGGCTTTGGAGATAACGAAATTTCCATTATAGCAAAGGACGACAAAAAACGTCAGTCTAAATCACAGGATATGGAGACTGGAGGAGATTTTGGCACAGACTCCTTAGGGGATGGTACTGCTTGGGGTGGAGCTTTAGGTGGGATGGCAGGTTTGTTGGCCGGTGTGGGAGCCCTAGCTATCCCTGGAATTGGACCAATTGTGGCCGCGGGCCCCTTGGCTGGTGTCCTTTCTGGGGCAGTAACTGGGGGAGTAGCAGGCGGTTTAATTGATTTGGGCATTCCAGAAGAACGGGGTCGTCAGTACGAAGAAGATCTCAAGCAAGGCGGGGTTCTAGCAGTTATAGAAACTAGCGAAACTAAGGTAAATGATGCTAGTTCCATATTGCGGGAGAATGGGGCCAAAGATGTGGAAGCCCATGGGGGGGACACCCGTAAAAACTAAATCCTAGACAACTTTATACCGTCTAAAGTAGGGACTGCCTCTGGCGCATAGGGCGCTGAAGGCGGTCTTTTTTGTCTAAGGCAGGAATGTCCAGTTCAAAATAGAATGAATTCCAATGGCTAAGAAGGAGGTAGAAAAATGAGAGTTCTGGTTAACGGGGCCACCGGCAAGATGGGGCAAGAAGTTTGTAAAGCCATTGGAAACTCCCTTGACTTTTCTTTGGTTGGTGGGGTGAACGCTTCCGGTCGGACCTTACCAGGTGTAGAAATGTTTACAGATTTAAGCCAGGCAATTAAAGAGACAAAAGCGGAGGTGGTAGTGGATTTTACCATTCCGACGGTAGTACAGAGCAATATGGAGGTCTGTTTTGCTGCCAGAGTACCCATGGTTATTGGCACCACAGGTTTTACTGATGAAGACTTAGTAAAGTGGCAAAAAAGGGCAGAGGGTACTGATTGGAAGGCGATCATCGCTCCGAATTTTGCCATTGGTGCCATCTTACTGATGAAATTTTCCCAGGAAGCCATTGGTTTTTTTCAGCAGGCTGAAATTATTGAATATCACCATGTGCACAAGCTAGATGCACCATCGGGTACCGCTTTAAGGACCCAAGCTCTCATGTCCAAAAAGCATCCTCAATCTATTCCGATTCATAGTGTTCGTTTACCAGGTTTAGTTGCCCATCAAGAGGTCATCTTTGGATTGCCGGGGCAAACCTTAACTATACGCCATGATTCTACTAATCGGGAAAGCTTTATGCCTGGTGTTTTGCTAGCTATTTCGAGAATCCAAGAAATCCAAGGGGTAGTATTAGGACTAGAACACATTCTCTTCACCGACATATAGTACTAATAAGTTTAGGTGAGGAGGGCTAGCTATGGCGAGCAAGTTGGCGGGGATACCCATTACCATGTTAGGGTGCGATCTGCGTGAAGTTGATCTAGCCATAGCTTTGGTTGGATTAGGTGTGGACCTACGCTTGGTGGGCTACCCAAAACAAGGGGTGTTAAAAAAGGCCCTGCATTTTCAGCTAGCTAAAGACGCGGTCCGGGAAAGTCGTGCAGTAATCGCACCCATGAGCAACACAGATGCGGCTGGGTTGATTCATAGTCGCATGGATGATGAACAGGGCAACCCCATTGACTTAGCTGAGGTGATTCCCTTAGTTAAAGCTAAGACCCCCCTTTTGATTGGAGTTGCCAAGCCTGTAATCAAGGGGCTGGCCACCCAATATGGACTTTTACTCCTAGAAATGGCAGAAATCGATGAAATAGCCATTCTCAATTCCATTCCCACAGCGGAAGGGGCCATTCAAGTGGCCATGGAGAACACTACTTTTACTATTCATAATTCCCGTTGCTTAGTCCTGGGACTTGGACGGTGTGGAACCACTTTAGTTCAGGCTTTAGTGGCACTTGGGGCGAAAGTAACCGTAGGCTCCCGTTCGAGCAAGGATCTAGCCCGAGCGGTGGCTTTAAACGCGGAACCCTTGAGTCTCCCTAATTTACCTTTACGTCCAGATTTTGATGTAATCTTTAATACGATTCCAGCCATGGTATTGCCCCGTTCTTATTTGCGTCTTTTGGAGCAGCAAACCCTAATAATTGATATTGCCTCCGGTCCAGGAGGAACTGACTTCATTGCAGCAGAACAACTGGGAATCATGGCTATTCACGCCCTTTCCCTACCAGGTAAGGTGGCACCTAAGACCGCTGGCGAGATCTTAGTGCACACTATTCCTCACCTTCTTGAAAAACTGTTAGGGGAGGAACATTATGACTTTGAACGGTAAGAATATTGGATTCGCTCTTACAGGTAGTCATTGCACTTATGAAGAAATCTGGCCAGAAATAGAAAGGCTTCAAGAAAATGGTGCCCAAATTTATCCTATTGTTTCCGAGACAGTTGCCCATTCTGATACTCGCTTTGGTAAGGGTGTAGAGATTGTAAAGCGTTTTGCTGACATTGCAGGGCACCCAGTAGTTAGTACAATTGTGGAAGCAGAGCCATTAGGTCCTGCTAAGATCCTTGACTGCCTAGTAATCGCACCTTGTACCGGCAATACGTGCGCCAAATTAGCCAATGCGATTACTGATAGTGCCGTACTAATGGCTGCCAAGGCCCATTTGCGCAATGGTAAACCCTTAGTCTTGGCTATTTCCACCAACGATGCTTTAGGACTTAATGCAAAGAACCTAGGTGTATTGCTAAGCACACCCCAGGTCTATTTTGTACCCTTTGGTCAAGATAACCCCACTGAAAAACCTAGATCCTTAGTGGCTCAAATGGATCTGATTTTACCCACTGTGGAAAGGGCTTTAGAATACCGGCAACTTCAGCCGGTTTTGATCGAAAGACAGTTAAGAAGAGTGCGATGATAAAGGAGAGATTTATGATGCAAGGTTTAAATGTAGCAATATTAGGAGCAACTGGAATGGTAGGTCAAGAACTTCTAGATATTTTAGTAGAAAGGAACTTTCCCATAAAGAACCTGACCCTTCTATCCTCAGCACGATCAGCAGGGACTAGGGTGTTAGTTGGTGGGCAGGAATACGCGGTGCAAGAAGCTAATCCAGAGGCTTTTGAGGGTATAGATATTGCCTTTTTTGCTGCCGGTGGTCAAGTGAGTCAAGCCTGGGTGGATGTGGCGGTGCAAGCTGGAGCTTTGGTAATTGATAACACTAGTGCCTTTCGCTTGCGGGAGGATGTACCATTGATTGTTCCTGAAGTAAATGGTGAAGAGCTCTTTAAGCACAAGGGTATCGTATCGAATCCTAACTGTTCCACGATTATTTTGGCTATGGTTTTAAAGCCAATTTTAGATCGAGCTGGTATCAAGCGGGTGGTGGTTTCTACCTACCAGGCTGTCTCGGGAGCAGGGGGGCGAGGTATGGATGAGTTGCGGCGACAAACAGAGGATTATGTAGCTGGACGCGAATTGGAGGCTTCCATCTTACCAGTAGCCAGTGCCCCGAAACATTATCCTATAGCCTTTAATGTGATTCCCCAAATTGATGTATTCGATGAAGAGGGCTATACCAAAGAAGAATGGAAAATGGTGAGAGAAACCCAAAAACTCTTCCAGGATCCTCATATGAAGATCTCCCCTACTACAATCCGCATTCCAGTAATGCGTTCCCACAGTGAGAGCATTAATGTAGAAACTGTCGAGCCCCTATCTGTTGAGGAATGTCGGGATATTTTGGCTCAAGCACCTGGGGTTGTAGTGATCGATGATATTGAGAACCAAGAGTATCCCATGCCCCTTTTTACATCGGGTAAAGATCCTGTTTATGTAGGACGAATTAGAAAAGACTTGACAGTAGAACACGGTTTAAATCTCTGGGTGGTAGGGGATCAAATTCGGAAGGGAGCTGCCTTAAACGCAGTCCAAATTGGGGAATATTTTGTCCAAAATAGGAAGACCCAATAGACGGGGTGAGGGTATTGAGAGTTGTTGTACAAAAATTTGGGGGAAGCTCGTTGGCCGATCCTAGTATTCGTAAGGAAGCCCTGCAAAGGGTGTGGGATGCTGTAGAAGTGGGGTTCACACCTGTTGTGGTGGTGTCTGCCATGGGCAGAGGGGGGGATCCCTACGCAACCGATACCTTACTTAACCTCTTAATGGAGGTTAACCCCAAGACCGATGCCCTAAATACTGATTTGCTTCTATCTTGCGGCGAAATAATTTCAGCTACCATTTTTGCCGCCGGTTTGCAGACTCTAGGTTTGCCCGCAGTAGCTTTAACCGGGTGGCAAGCGGGTATTTATACCGATGATGTACACCTTGGGGCACGGGTGCAAGAGGTACATGGTGAGAAGATTTGGGAAGTGCTAAAAAAGGGAAAGATTCCTGTTGTAACTGGGTTCCAAGGGGTTACACAACAGGGAGCAGTAACAACTCTTGGTCGGGGGGGAAGTGATACAACAGCAGCGGTTTTAGGTGTGGTTTTGCAAGCAGAGCGGGTTGAAATCTATACTGACGTAGATGGCATCAAAACAGCAGATCCTCGATTAATACCCGATGCCCCAACTCTCCAGGTTCTCTCTTATCGGGAAGTAGTTGAATTGGCTCACATGGGGGCTAAGGTACTCCATCCTCGAGCAGCAGAGATTAGTATGGAGGAAGGGATTCCCATTCAAGTTCGCTCGGTCAGCAAATCCAATGGGGGGACCACCATCGGTCACGGGGTCAGGGCACGGGGCGGACTCGGTTCAGAACCGGTTACAGATCGGCTTGTCACCGGTATTGCCCATTTGGGCAAACGGGCTCAAGTTAAGATCACCGGTTCGGAGGACTTCCATAGTTCCGGTCTCGCACCGGAGATTTTCCAACGCTTAGCCACAGCTGGAGTTAGTGTAGATCTGATTTTTCTCTCACCAGATCTTATTGCCTTTATTATTGATGAGGGAAAGGTAGAGATAACGCAAAATGTTTTGACCCCCTTAGGCTTAAATGTTAAGATCAAGATGGGTTTCGCCAAAGTATCTGTTGTTGGGGCCGGCATGCATGGTGTGCCGGGGGTTATGGCTAGAGTAGTCAATTCGTTAGAACGAGAGGGAGTAAGGATTTTCCAGACCACAGACTCCCACGCTAATATCTCTTGTTTAGTTTTAGAAGAACATATTCCACAAGCGGTACAGGCATTGTATGGAGAGTTCAATCTTGATCGAATTTAGGAGGTTAAATCATGAAGTCAGGTCAGCTTATTACCGCGATGATCACTCCCATGCACAA